>JBIJBR010000081.1:0-7049 GCA_044345135.1 Vampirovibrionales bacterium | reverse complement strand
GATTCCATTGGGTTTCAGACAACTCGTATTGAATATAATCGTTCATAATAAATCCCTCAAAACAACTAGATCTTGGATTTATTATATCATTATTTATATGTCGACACTACCTAAATAAAAACCACTACTTCTAAAATATCCAACCAAAACATCAAAAAATTGCACCGATTTCAAAGTTACTTTAAAGCGGTCTAACAGTGTTTGACCTTCTTCATTTGTAAAAAACGTTAAATCGGTGTGCTTTGTCATTATCTAAACTTTCATGTGATTTAAAAAATAGCCCTATTAAGCTATACTATCATAAGTACACATGAAAGGGATAACCGATGAAACCCACCGTCTTATACGCCTGAGTCTCCACCAAAGAGCAAGAAGAAGAAGGTTATTCCATCCCTGCCCAAATCAGGCTATTGGAAGAGTAGTTTAAATAAGAGATAGTTATATCAACTTAAAATAATGTTCTACAAACCAAGAAAGAATAACGCCAATTAAAGCACCAGCAAGCCAGTCTAAAAATCTAGTTTGGAAAAAGGCTTTTATTTTTATTGATTTTGGGGAAACTCTTTCTGTCTCAACGGCTAAATAAGGGAAGAACTGTTTAAATATCCATTCTAATGCAACGACAGCCCACCAACCAACAATTACACAAAAAGGTAAAGCAATAATGAATTCCACCTGCGTAGAAGGTTTAAATTTGTAGAACAAAAAAGCTATTGCTACTATTGCTATAAGCAATTTGAACACGAACAGTTTTTGATTATAAAGTAACTGATGCATCAAACCTGTTTCATAATTGCGTAAAATGCCATTTAAAAACATTTCATTATCTCTCACAAAAGACTCATCTTCAGACTGTATTTTAACCCTATTACTATAAGAGCTACTGCCCTCGGATTTACAGTCTAAACGAATTTCAATACGTTCCGAATCAAGAATGTTCTCACCAACCAATATGTTTATTGAACTCAATGGAAAATCTATGGAGTTTAAACGTTTTTCAATGTCTTCAATGGTGCAATCAGTATTGACAGTATTGTTGTAGCGTAAATCACAGGTAACTTTATTGCCTATTTTTTGAAGATAGACTAAGAAACACTGTAAGTCTTTTTGATTGAAAAAACTTGATTTTATTATTAGTTCTTTTGAAAACAAATAAATGTAACCCTATATGGTTCTAAAAAATGGTGGGCCTGCCGTGACTCGAACACGGGACCTCACCCTTATCAGGGGTGCGCTCTAACCAACTGAGCTACAGGCCCTCACCTGCGGGGAATGTTCCCCAACCACTTCATATACGTTATAATGAACAAAAGGGGGTGTCAACTGCTTGTTTGTGAATTACGCGTTTTTATCTACTCTCGCCATACTTTGTTCGCTTCATTCCACTGCTTACGCCACGCAAATAGAAGAGGACGTCGGAGCGTGGGGCATTGTAAATTTAGAAATCCCCGTCACCCAAAAATTTTCAATCACCACGGAACCCCAACTCCGCTGGACGGAAAAAGGCACGCAGGCAGGGCAACAACAATGGCGTAACGCCTTGAACTACGACATCAACGAAAGCACAAGGTTAACGGTTGGGCATATGTGGACGGCGCGCCATCCTAACAATGAAGATTTATTCACCGATTCCACCCAATACGAAAACCGCTTGTATCAACAGGTGGCGTATCAGCATACCCTATTGAAGCAACTTAAGGTCGATCACCGATTCCGACTCGAAGAGCGACTACTAACAGATATTCAAGATCCCCTGTGGTACGCCCGTTATCGATTAAGGGTGCGTGTGCCGATTAAGAAGAAAAGCACCTCACTTGAATCCGTCAAAACCCATGCTGTGGCATCTTCAGAGTTATTGGCACACGTGAATCGTGTAGAAACGGTGAAGGCAGGGCTGGTGCAACAACGCCATTTTATTGGGGTGAATCATGCCTTTAATCGCCATTTAAATGTCGATGCAGGCTATCAAATCGTACTAGGCGACCGCTTTGAGCAGGGTCGATCTTTTGTGAATCATACGCTACTGGTACAATTCAATATCATTACATCGCCACTCAATACGTTGAAGAAATAAAAAGAAGCCCTTGCCTTTTCTCCATGTTTTACGCATACTCATACATGGAGAGGTGGCTGAGTGGTCGAAAGCGGCTTCCTGCTAAGAAGTTGTGGGGTCATAAGCTCCACCGAGGGTTCGAATCCCTTCCTCTCCGCCATTTATGGCTTTTTATGGAATCTGCTCGTCATGACCCTCCACTCAGATCTTCAAGCCCTGTTAAGTACGCAAGGGATGCAAGCCTTTCGGATGAAGTCTTTTTATGGCTTCTTTTTCCGTTGGGGACTCATCACCCTTACCCTTGTTTATACATTGCTGCTACTGCCGATTAAATTCACGGCGGATGCTTCCTTACACGCGGTTGATACGACCACGGTTTTAATGGGGATTCACTTTGCGATGTGGCATGACCAGCTTAGAATCTATGACGATAAAGCATGGACGGGTAAACCACGAAAAACGCCTAGAGCGATTGAAGACGCCGTATATTACCTCCTAAAAACTGTTGAAGGGCAACCCGTGCCCTTAATGACGCCTATGAAGTTGCCGCACTCCATTTCTTCAGGGGATGACGCCAAAACGATGGCCTGCGGGGGAGCTATTCATTGTTATAAAACGGTGATGGATAAACGACATTTCGGGGTTTTGGCCTTTGATACCCAAAACCAGCGTTTGATTTATGATGCGGATGGAGGCGTTCAATCGCTGTTTGAACACTGGGGCAAGAGCCTGAATGTCATGACACTCTTCCCTTTAAGAGACGACAAGCCCTTTGTTTTTCGCGTGGTGGAAGGTCATTTACTGCAACCCCTTAAAACATCCAAGACCAACCGTTTAAAGGCGACTCACTTATTGTATGGGGTCTTTCCTCTTTTTGAAAAGAACCCGCCTGCCCTTCCAGCGGATCAACCCTTGTTTTTGAAAGCGTTTTAAATAGACTTACACCATTGAAACCTTTTTACATGGTATTACAAGACGCCTGCCATTTCGGTAATCATAAGACCTGATTCATCGGGTTGAACATCCATATGAAGCACCGTTTCAGGGGCGAAGCTTTGTTTTAAAATGGCACTGGCCAGTGGATTTTCCACATACTGGCGAATCACCCGCTGTAAGGGCCGAGCCCCATACACAGGGTCATACCCCCGTCGTGCCAGCCATTCTGTGGCGGCAGGGGTGAGCACCAAGGCAAGGTGTTGCGCAGTCAATCGTTCTTTGAGGTGTTTCATTTCTTTCTGTACAACAGCTTCCAACGTTTGAAGACTCAAGGGTTCGAAAATAATCGTGTCATCCAAACGATTCAGAAATTCAGGCTTAAAGAAGTGGCGCACTTCACGCATGACGGCTTCTTTAACATCATTCCCCAAGACTTGACTGCTCGATGCGTTGGCCAAACGTGCTTCAATTAACGCGGTTGCTCCCAAATTACTGGTCATTAAAATCAAGCAATTGGCAAAACTTACAGTACGTCCTTTAGCATCGGTTAAGCGACCATCATCCAGCAATTGCAATAAGGTATTAAAGACGTCGGGGTGTGCCTTTTCCACTTCATCTAATAATAAGACACTATAAGGCTTACGGCGCACCGCTTCGGTCAACTGACCACCTTCGTCGTGGCCAATATACCCTGGGGGAGAGCCCAGCATACGGCTCACCGTATGTTTTTCGGCATACTCACTCATATCCAAACGAATCAGGGCACTTTCATCGTGAAACAGGAAGGTGGCAATGGCTTTTGCGACTTCGGTTTTCCCTACCCCCGTAGGGCCCAATAAAAGAAAACTTCCCATGGGCTTTTGAGGATCTTTCAAACCTGCACGGGCGCGTCGAATCGCGTCGGACAAAACGCTAATGGCATGATCCTGACCCATGACCTGTTGTCGAATCGAGTCTTCAAAATTCAATAAGGTTTTGGCCTCTTCCGCCACCAAACGTGTTACAGGGACTCCCGTCCATTTGGCCACCACATCGGCAATGTCTTCCACTTCAATTTGTTCCTTCAGCAAGGTATGCTCCAAAGTATTGCCTTGAGAACGCGTATTAAGTTCAAGCAATTGTTTTTGTAAAGCGGGCAATTCTCCGTATTTTAGCTCCGCTGCGCGGGACAAATCGGCGCTTTGCTCTGCCCGTTCAATTTGAAAACGACAGTCATTAATCGCTTCTTTAAGCTCTTTAATCTGTTGAAGATGCTCTTTTTCTTTCATCCATTGCGCTTGTAAGTCTTGCTGTTCTTGACGGAGCGTCATCAGACTTTCCTGCAAGTCTTGTAAACGTTTTTGAGACGCCAGATCTTCTTCTTTTTTGAGTGCTTCTTGTTCAATTTCAAGTTGACGCACCTGACGATTCAATACATCCAACTCATTAGGGAGGCTATCAATTTCCGTTCTTAAACAGCTTGCCGCTTCATCCATTAAATCAATGGCCTTGTCGGGTAAAAAACGGTCTTGAATGTAGCGTTTGGACAAGGTCACCGCCGCCACCAAGGCCGAATCCGTAATACGCACCCCATGATGCAACTCATAACGTTCTTTTAAGCCTCGTAGAATGCTAATGGTGTCTTCCACGCTGGGTTCATCCACCCGAACGGGTTGAAAGCGACGTTCTAAGGCGGCATCTTTTTCAATGTATTTGCGATATTCTGTAATGGTGGTGGCCCCCACACAGCGGAGTTCACCACGAGCGAGCTTGGGTTTGAGAAGGTTGCTGGCATCCATCGCGCCTGACTCGCCTCCTCCTCCTGCACCGACCACGGTATGAAGTTCGTCAATGAATAAAATCACTTGCCCCGCGGACTCTTCAACGGCTTTTAACACTTCTTTCAAGCGTTCTTCAAATTCGCCTCGATACTTAGCCCCCGCGAGGAGCATGCCCATATCCAAGGAAAAAATCTGCTTGTCTTTTAAGCCTTCAGGAACATCCCCTTTGGCAATGCGCTGAGCCAGCCCTTCAATAATCGCGGTTTTACCCACACCAGGTTCCCCGATTAACACAGGGTTATTCTTGGTGCGTCGGCTTAAGACTTGAATCACACGACGAATTTCTTCTTGTCGCCCAATGACGGGGTCAAGCTTGCCTGCTTTGGCGGCTTCACTTAGATTTTGTCCATATTTGTTTAAGGCACTCTGTTCACTGGTCGCATTTGTTTTTTTCTGAGCTTCGACGGCTTCTAAAAAGCCCAGTGCCGTCACCCCTGAACGGCGCAATAAGGTAGCCGCCAAGCCTCCTTCTTCTAAAATTCCCAAAAACATATTTTCAGGCGTGATTTCCGTGTCTTGATTTTGGTGTGCTAAACGCAACGCTGTTTGTTCTACTTGACTTAAACGAGCGGTGACATAGAGATTCGATTCCACACTTTTATTTAAACGAGGGCGCCCTGCCAAATATTTTGCCAGTTCTGCAAGTACAACAGGGTAGTTTGCCCCAAGCTTTTCAATCACGGCTTGCCGAGTGACGAGCCCTTCACCATGTTCTAATAAAGCCAATAAAACATGCTCTACATCGACTTCGCTATGGTGAAATTGAAGGGCCAGTTCATGACTTTTTTGTAAGATACGTTGAGCATCAGGACTAAAACGATTGAAATCAAACATGAGACGTCGCTCCTTCATTTAGGCATTAAAGCTCTACAACACATCAGCATTATACTTGTTTTTTGTGTCAGAAAGCGTCTCATTAATAAAAAAATAAACCAATCAATAAAAGCCTGAATTAACGATAGGAATCGAGTTTGGCTTCGTTGAACTCCCACGCCTCTTTCGGGGGAATCGGGATTTTATTCAATGGATTCACATTACGTACTATCCCGTAGTCCCCTGAACGATCCTTCCAATAGGCCTGAAAAACTTCATGCCCCAAGCGACTCACCCATGTGTTGGCCGAAGGTTCGTCATAGACCGACAAAACCGCCCCGACCATACGGTCTGTCGGCAAGCGAAACTCTCCCTGCCATTGATGCACAATTTGATAGATACCATTCGCCCCACGGTCAAAGCGTTGAATGTCGACATCCACATAGCCCATGGCCTCTTCGTTGAGACTACCCTGTAGCCACGATATCCATCGCTTTGCGCGGCTAGGGGGCTTATAAGGACGGGTAAAATCTAAGTCGCTTCGTAGTACCAAAATACGGTCCGCCCCCGTATACGCCAATTGAGACGACGCACACAATTCTTTATAGGTATGACATAAGGCGGTATTTAAGCCCTTCATGTCGGTAAGGGCAAAATTGGCTTTGTGATTAATTTTATCTAAAAATTGCTCGCGTTCTTTAAGCTTCCCTCCTAGGCGAAAGGCTTCATCCGCTTGTTGAGGGGAAATAAAGGACTGCTTGCCTCGTCCCTTCAGTGCTAAGGCTAAATCTCTTGTAATGAGTCCACCGAGTAGGCTGCCCAAGTCTCCATAGGCTTTGGCCTTTTTCGCTTGAGGCTCCACGGCAAGTACCAAGGTGGCCTTCGCTCGCGTTTCTGGATTGGGAAGCATCAGAGGAGCCCCCTTCGCTAAAGTGGGAGAAGAAGAAGAAGACGAAGGCAGCACTGCCTGCGCCATTGCCGTTCCTAGCATGATGCACACAGTAACCCCTAGGCAGGCAAACACGTATTTTTTCATCTGGTGGCTTCCTTCTCAATCTCCAGTGCCTCGCGACGGCACTTTGCGTTTCGCATTTGTTTCCTTTACCATAATGACACGATTTATGCCCTTTCCCCTTCACCTTTAGGAGTATACCCGATGATTGAACGTTATGCCTTGCCTGCTATGGCGCATTTATGGAGCCCTGTCGCTAAATTTGACACTTGGCTTTTCGTTGAAATTGCCGTATTAGAGGCTCACGAACGTTTGGGGAATGTGCCTAAAGGCGTCACCGCGGAAGTGCAAAGCAAAGCCGCCTTCGATCTTCAACGCATCGATGAAATTGAAGCGGAAGTGCGTCATGATGTTATTGCGTTTCTCAGTAATGTGGCTGAATCTGTCGGAGAATCGAGTCGTTTTGTCCATTTGG
>JBIJBR010000215.1:0-3135 GCA_044345135.1 Vampirovibrionales bacterium | reverse complement strand
ACACGATGGTCACCGTGGTGGATGCCGTCCACTTGCCTCGTGATTTAGAAGGGGTCGATCTTTTAAATGATCGACAATTGGGCCTTAATGACGAAGATGATCGCGGCATTAGCGAATTATTGTTGGATCAAATTGAATTTGCCAACGTGATTTTGCTCAATAAATGTGATGAAGTTTCTGCTCAAGAACTTCAACGCTTAAACGCTTTACTTCAAAAACTGAATCCCACGGCGAAGATTTATCAAACGGTTCGCGCTCAGGTGGACTTGACTCATGTCTTAAATACAGGTTTATTTGACATGGAAGAGGCGGCTCATAGTGCAGGCTGGTTGGCTGAACTAAGGGGTGAACATACCCCAGAAACAGAAGCCTACGGCATTCAAAGCTTTGTTTATAAGCGTCAGCGGGCATTTCATCCTGAACGTTTACGCTCTTTTCTTGAAGAAGCCACCCCTGGGGTTATTCGATCCAAAGGCTTTGTGTGGATGGCCCATCAATGGGATTGGATGATTCAGTGGAGTCAAGCTGGTTCCTTATTACAGGTCACGCCCGCAAGTCCATGGCTTTGCTGCTTACCCGACGAGCAATGGGAACCTGAGGAAGGCATGAGTCGAGACGACGTGCGCGCGACATGGCATCCGTCATGGGGGGACCGTATGCAGGAATTGGTGTTCATTGGCCGTGACATGAATGAATCCGCCCTTGTGTCTGCGTTGGATGCCTGCTTGATGACACCTGAAGAACTCAAAACGGAACTGCCGTATTATATCAAAACGCGCCCAAGCTTTTTTAGTTTTGATGCGATGATAGCGGATTTGGAAAACAGTGCCGTTCTTGTTTAGACAATGCATTTTTAAGATGTGATGAGTCGAAAAAATAAAGAATCCATTGAGATGTAATTCATCAGCTTGAAGGGATTCCTGTTTGGCGTATAATGTTTAAGGTAAAATCAATTCAGCTATTTTTTCAAAAGCCTGTGTACGCTTTCTTTTAAATACTTGAATACGACTAAATCACAAAGGATTATTTTTTATGATGGAACAGGAAACCCCTGAAATTACTAACCCTGAAGTGGAAAATGTGGAGACTTCAGCCCCTGAAGCAACCCTTGAAGAATTAAAAGCTTTAAATGAAGAATTACATCTACAGTACCTGCGTTTAGCCGCGGACTTTGATAATTTTCGCAAACGTCGTTTAAGTGAAATGGAACAAAGCCGTAAGTATGGAGCAGAACATTTTTTAAGAAATTTCCTGCCTGTTTTGGATAATTTTGAACGGGCTCAAAAATCGATTACGCCTGAAAGTGAAGCGGCCACGCTATACAAAACTTTAGAGCTCATGCAACAACAGCTAGGGCAAGCCTTAGAAGAAACAGGCTTGAAGCGTTGTGATGTGATTGGTCAGATTTTTGACCCCGCCGTGCATGAAGCCGTCAGTCAATTGCCCCATGCGGAGTATCCTGTAGACAGCATTATTGCGGAACAACAAGCGGGTTATGTCTTGTATGACAGAGTCTTACGGCCTGCTCAAGTGATTGTCGCCACCGCCATCACGGATGATAACTAGGTCTCTCCTTTTGTCTTCTGTGCGTACTGTATTATCTAAATCGAGAAAAGTGAGTCTATGTCTAATCGAGATTATTATGATGTTTTAGGGGTGGGGCGTAATGCGGATGCCAAAGAAATTAAAAAAGCCTTCCGTTTAAAAGCCAAAGCGTTGCATCCTGATACCAGTAATGACCCCAATGCAGAAGCCCATTTTAAAGAACTCGGTGAAGCGTATAGCGTCTTGAGTGATGCTGAAAAACGTCGCATTTATGACACCTACGGTAAAGATGGACTCAATGGGGCAGGCAGCGGCTATGGCGGGGGTGATGGCACCAATTGGGACTTCATGAGCGATTTTGGTGACATTAGTGATATTTTTTCTGCCTTTTTCGGCGGAGGCGGGGGCGGCTTCGGTCGTGGCAGGCAAGCCGCTAGAGGTGAAGATCGCCGTAGCACCTTAGAACTCACTTTTATGGAAGCGGTCTTTGGTTGTAATAAAGAAATAAAAGTAAGCCGACTCGACCATTGCACGACTTGTTCAGGAACGGGAGCAGCGCTAGGCAGTGCCTCCGAATTGTGCGGACATTGTGGTGGACACGGACAAGTCAGGCAATCTGCCCAAACCATGTTTGGAAATTTCACGCAAGTCATTACCTGCCCGTCTTGTCATGGGGCGGGTAAAATGATTAAAAATCCCTGTGCTCCCTGTCATGGACAAGGCATTGCGCCGAAAGAAGAAAATGTGTCCTTGGCGATTCCCGCAGGAGTCGATACAGGCACGCGTTTACGTGTTTCTGGAGGAGGAGACGCAGGCCCTAATGGATTACCCCCGGGCGACTTATACGTGATTATCCAAGTACAAGAAGACGAGCATTTTTTAAGAGATGGCTACGACGTGCTGATGAAAGTCCCTGTAGGCTATACTCAGCTGGTGTTGGGAGACACGGTTAAAATTCCTTTGCTCAAGGGATTTTATGAACTTAAAATCCACGCAGGCACTGAAAATGGACATTTAATTACGCTAAAAGGCGAAGGCATTCCTGTTTTGAATCAGCCCCCACTACGGGGTAATTTATTGATTCGCTTAGATATTCAAATCCCTCGAAAAATACAGGGGGATGAAAAAGCGTTACTTCAGCAATTACATGACGTGCATCGGCAACGTATGACGGCAGAAAACTTAAAGCATGAAGAAGGTCACGCGTCTCCATTTTTCAGTAAGCTAAAAGCGTTTTTGTCAGGGAAGTAAAATCAATTTGTTACAACTTGTTACAAATAAAGATTGAAAAAATTGCATCCAAAGGTTTAGTTTTTTAAGCGTTTGACTCATTATATAAAAAATAGCTATTAATTTTAAAGATATTTTGACGTCAAGGTGTCACACCTACAATAAGCCTCTTCGTGTTCTGCATCCACTATGTAGAGGATATTGTAAAAATACTCTAAAAAGAGTGTGTCAACTTTTAATTTGTTTGTTATACTTTATGTATGATTTTAACTTAAGGTTTTATTAACGATTTTTTCCTGTCTTTTATAATCTTGGTTAAATTCAATTTAAACGTCTTACCTACTTCTTCACTCCATTATC
>JBIJBR010000207.1:0-3312 GCA_044345135.1 Vampirovibrionales bacterium | reverse complement strand
CTCAAGGGATGGTGTCAAGCCAGCTGGGTCAATTGGCAAACTATCTGAGTTGAAATATACAGTCCAATCTTCAGGTGGTTTTATCGGTGCAGAATCTACTACCCTTTCCCCTGTTTGCTTGAGCGTTTTCAAAGAGGAAGCATGCTCCCCCAGCTGAGGCCAGACTGTTTTGAAAAAAGTGCGAACTGTCATATGCTGTTATCCTTTCATTATAGTTCAGGGGCTTATGCGAACATCACCCTTACACAAATAAAAACATCCCTAAATTCTTTTTAGGAACCCTCTAAACCCCCTTGTTACAATCGGTTACAAAAAAGGGGCCCTTAACGTCGAAACGAGGGTCCCCTTCTTACGATGGACTATGGATGGCCCTGAAAAGGAGGATGATGTTCACTAGGATCAAATGGAGGACGGTGCGATGCCTCTGTTTGCTCGAAGAGTTCCGCCTGCTGTTCTAACAAAGATTTAGGCGGAGCTGGGTCATTCAGTAAGCTGTTGTAGTAAGGAGGTTGATACTCAGCGGAGGACTGGTGTCCGTTGTAAAAATGATCACCAGTGTGCGGCAGATAAGGGGTAGCAGAAGGAGGATCATACTGAGTAAAAGCATCCACCCCAGGGGTACGTGACAAGTTTTGCTGTAGATTGTGAAGCGGTTCATTTGCAATTTCTTGTAATTGTTTCGCTTGTTCGTCTAATTGTCTCACAAAATTTTGCTGTTCTAATAAATTCGCTGCGGCTGCGTAAGTATCGTCTAAATATGGCACAAAATTATCAACACCACCCAAAGGCATAGTCATCAATTCATTGTCCTTTCTTCATTCATACCTGATTGTTCAGGGGATCTACTTCAAAAAACGTATCTTGTTCAGAAAACCCTTATCAGCATTAAACCCTCTCAATACTAAACGGGGAACCTTTTGGACTCCCTTGTTACAATCGGTTACAAAACAAAAAACCGATTAAGACAAGCTTTCCGCGCGACGGGTGGCGGCCTTCACGGCTTCAGCCAAGGCATGGCGAACCCCATGCGCTTCCAAGGCTTGTAAGCCTGCAATGGTGGTGCCTTGGGGGGTAATGACTTCATTTTTTAAAACCGCGGGATGCAAACCCCGTTCCTGCAACAATAAAGCCGACCCCTTAAAGAGTTGAGGCACGCCCTGCCAAACCACTTCATGCGTCAAACCCTGTGCCAAGCCCGCTTCGGCCAAGGCTTCCATCATCAACATCACATAGGCGGGGCCACTGCCAAATAAGCCTGTAAACGCGTTGAGTTGAGCTTCAGGCACCCAAAGCGACTGCCCCACTGACGCAAAAATAGATTCTGCAATGATTTTTTGCGCAGGCGTCACGTGGGTATTGGCGGACAAGGCGGTTAAGCCTTCCCCGATTAAAGCAGGCGTATTGGGCATGGCTCTTAAAACGGCTGTAGTCTCCAACACGCGTTCGATGCTCGCTAGCGTGACACCTGCGGCAATAGAAATAATCAGGGCATTGGGCTTTAGGCCAAATTTATGAATCACATCCTGTAAGGTGTCTAAAACACCTGGCATGACATGAGGCTTCACGCCTAGAATCAAAACATCCGTTTCCGCCAAGCGCTTACCATAACCCGCAGGCCCCACGCAGACAATGCCGTAGCGTTCGGTTAAGGCCATGGCGCGTTCACCAGAAGACCCTGCCGCCCAACACTGTGAAGGAGAAACCCCCGCTCGTAAAACGCCTTGCAAAATAGCCCCTGACATACGGCCCAAACCAATGACACCGATATTTAATGTCTGAAGCCTTTTATGTTCCGCATCCTTATTCATGGCACGTTCACCCTTTTTTAGATTCGTTTGGATTCATTCGATTAATGACGAAATTCTCGAACCCCCGTGGCCAGCATCGCCATTTCATACTGGTTGGTGGTGGCAATCACGTCTTTATCTTTAATGCTTCCCGCGGGTTGAATAATACAAGCGACACGGTTCTGTGCCGCGGCATGGATGTTATCCACCGCAGGAAAAAACCCATCAGAGGCCAACACCGCTCCATGTGCATGATCACAGGCCTGCGCCAAGGCTTGTTCTACCGCCCCCACGCGACTGGTTTGCCCACCAGAAAGCCCAACCACTTGGCCGTCTTTGGCAATGACAATGGCGTTCGATTTTAAATGCTTCACCACTTTCCATGCAAAGGCGGCATCTTTTAATTGATCTTCTGTGGGTTTTTTCTTAGAAATCACCTTAAGTTCACGCGCCAACAAGCCTTCAGCTTTGGCAAAGTGCTGTTCTTGCACCAAAATCAAATTCGGACTGACTTGCTTAAGATACAAGCCGTCTCGTCGTTCCGCAGGATGCTGACTCGCATTCGACGTCACCCAAGGGCGCGTCACCAAGCGTATATTTTTCTTGGCCTTCAAGACATCAAGCGCTTGTTCATTAAAACCAGGGGCAATAATGACTTCCGTGAAAATATCCACCATGGCTTTGGCGGTGGCTTCATTGACAGGCTGATTCAAAGCCACCACACCGCCAAAGGCGGAAAGGGGATCCCCATCCAAGGCACGCTTATAAGCCTGTTCAAGCGTAGCCGCGACGGCCACCCCACAAGGCTGAGTATGCTTAATAATCGCCGCCGCAGGCTCATCATCAAATTCACAAATAAGGTTCCACGCCGCTTCCATATCCAAAATATTATTGTAGGAAAGCGGTTTTCCCTGTAGGACGTGATAATCCAACTCATCTGGACGAATCGCAAACAAGGCGGCAGGCTGATGCGGATTTTCCCCATAACGCATGGATTGCACATGATGCAATGTTAAATTCAAAGTACTGGGGAATTCAAGCGCCTCAACGGCTTCATCACCCAAAGCGTCTTTCAGCAACTGGCTGGACATCCACCCACTAATGGCGTTGTCGTAAGAAGAAGAACGCTGAAAGGCGGCCAAGGCTAATCGTTGACGTAAACCCAGAGACGTCTGGCCTTGATGCGCCACCAAGTCGGCCAGAACCGCTTCATATTGATCAGGACTCGACAGCACAGCCACATCTGCATGATTCTTCGCTGCCGCACGCAATAAGGACGACCCCCCAATATCAATCAGTTCCACCATGGCCTGCGGATTTTCAGAGGTTTCCACATGAGCCAAGCCCAGTTCAAAGGGATATAAATTCACCACCACCACATCAATGGGGAAGGTCACGTCTTTCATATGCGAAGGCTTGTCCCGCTTGGCGAGAATCCCTGCAAAGATAGTAGGATGGAGACTTTTGACACGGCCTTCTAGGATTTCATCAAAGCCTGTCACGGTGGACAAATCCACAACCTGTA
>JBIJBR010000208.1:0-3312 GCA_044345135.1 Vampirovibrionales bacterium | reverse complement strand
CCTGTTTGACGATCCCCAATAATTAATTCACGTTGTCCACGTCCAATGGGGATCATGGCATCGATGGCGGTAATCCCTGTTTGCATGGGTTCATGTACAGATTTCCGTTCAATAATCCCAGGGGCCTTGCTTTCGAGCGGACGACTGGCAAAGGTTTCAATCTCGCCTTTCCCGTCTAAGGGTCGACCCAGTGGGTTGACGACTCGGCCAATCATTGCATCCCCTACAGGAATGGAGGCAATCGCCCCCGTACCACGCACGCGCATGCCTTCTTGAATATGAAGCGGACTATCTAGAATAACCACCCCGACCGTTTCTTCTTCAAGGTTTAACACCATGCCTTTGCTTTGGTGATCATCTTCAAATTCAACCAATTCCCCTGCCATGGCTTTGTCCAAGCCACTGAGGCGTGCAATACCATCCCCAATTTCCAAAACGGTACCGACTTGTTCGGTGCTGACGTTTAAATCTAAGGCTTCAATACGTTGACGTAATAAGGCTGAGAGTTCTTCAGTGCTGTGAATGGTCATAAGACTTCCTTTTCTTCATTCAAGGGGGAATAAAATGATTTAAATATGGGCGAGTGCCGCGTCTAAGTGCTGTAACTTGCGTTTCAAGGTTGCATCAAAGCGAAACCCCTTGTATTCTACGTAGGCTCCCCCTAAAATTTCAGGGTCAACCGTGCTGTGTAAAATGACTTTTGAAAGGCCAAAGAGCTTTTCTAATCTTTGCTTAAGGGCTTCTTGCATCGTATCGTTGAGCAGGATGGCTGACGTGACGTGTACCCGACCAATTTTTTGAGCCTCTTCATAAAAGGGTAAAAAACTCTCATAGAGCGCAGGAATGCCTAGGGCATGCTCCTGCTGGATCATCAGAGTCATCGTTTTTTTAACCCAAGGATTCATCGCCTCCAATAAGGGAGTCGTCACAGAGACTATTTCCTCTTCTGAAAAAGATAAAGCATGCACGAAGACTTCTGCAAGGGAAGGGACATCACGAAGCAAGTCGGACAGTGTGCATAAGGACTCATACACCGCAGGGAGCTCCCCACGTTCGCTCGCAATATTAAATAAGGCCTTACCGTAGCCCTTGGCCATATTGAAGGAACTGTCGTTTAAGTGAAGACTAGACATTAAGGTGAAACTCCTGCTTTAACGAGAGAGGGGCCTTGGTTTTGCTGATAAGCTGCTTCAATATCCTCTAAGCCTTGCCAAAACAAACGAACCTGCTCTTCTGGAGGGATATTCGATTTTAAATGAGAAACAGTTTCAATTTCTAAGGAGCTAATAAGAGATTTGAGCATATCACGTTTTAAATGGATTGATTCTAAACGCTTTTGGGTATTTTGCTGCTCCGTAAGACGTCGGATTTTGGATTGCGTGTTGACCCATAATTCTCTCGCGTAGGTTTCTGCCCGTTCTTCTGCAAGCTTGAGGCGCTCCACCCGTTCACTTTCAACTTTGGCGAGTGCGTGGGACACTTCATTTTTCTGAGCCTCTAGCAAGGCGGTTAAGTGGTCCGCTTGGTCTAAGTCATGGGTCGCTTTGGCGACACTTTGATCCAAAGACTTGCCTAAGTCCATGTTTTGACGCTTGTAAATAAAGACCACAATAGCACTGAGTAAAAACACATTAAAAAGATTTGTTTCACCCAAGTAGGCCCATATTTCTTCAATCGGAATGAGCAACGGGACTAAATTGGAGCCAACGATAGAAAACGGGAGTGACATAAGACGAGGTTCCTGACCACAGACTAATGAAGTAACTTTTGAGTGATTTGAGCCATTAAGGCTTCTTTTTGCTGCCCTAGCTCTTCTTTTTGAATATTTAGACGCGCTAGTTCTGCGGCCACATGGACCGATAAGGCTTTTCCTAGTTCTTCTTTGCGTGCATGCAAGGTTTTGGCCGATGTTTCTTGTGCCACTTTTGCACGTTCCTGATAAACGGCTTGCACCAATTGCTGTGTTTTACTTTCTTCTTCTTGAAGTAAGTTTTGATGTTCAAAAATCCATGCGGTGGTCAGATCCAAGGCCTTATTCTTCACATCAAGACTTTCAACGCGCATTTTTTTTATGCGCTGAATGGGTTCAAAAAACACCACTCGCATAATTTGTGCGAAGACCAGAAAACCAAGAAAGACGAGAGGCAATGTGGCATCAAATTGAAACAATGAGGATGACATAAGTAAAAAGTACCTTTAATGCATTGAAAACAAAGCGTAAAAGAGGCTTGGCATTTGTTGATCACGCCAAGCCTCTTACGTCTTATAAAAATAGCGTAATAAAGCCTAAAAGTGCCATCAATTCAATTAAACCGGCGGTCGCAAAGAACACCCCTTGCAAAGGTCCGCGTACCTCAGGCTGACGAGCGGTGGCATTAAAAAAGGCAGCAGCAGCCAAACCAATACCAATTGCAGGACCAATGGTGGCAATCGCCATGGCCAAAGGGCCTCCAATTGTAAAAACTTGTCCAGTTCCCATTTTTAAAACTCCTTATTATTTAACAGGGATTCAATCATAAACACTAAAATTAAGACAGGGCGCCCATTAAGGCAGGATTTTTTATTTCATGAGGCGGATTCTGATGAACCTCGTCATGATGTGCGTCATCTCCATGATGTTCCGACAAAATACTGATGTAGATATTGGTCAGCATAGCAAAAATATAGGCCTGAATTAAGGCCACAAAAATTTCAATACACATGACCAAAACAGGCAAACCAAAATGTGTCGCACTATGGGCCACGCCCGTCAGGATCTCACCCACAAATATATTGCAAAACAACCGAATCATTAAAGACCCAGGGCGCGTTAAATCTTCGGCGACATTTAAAAGAATAAAGGGCCAAAAGAAGACAATATAAGCCAAGGCCACACCAAAAGACTGCCCTTTAATCAGATCAGGCAACGGTGTTAAGTAATGTTGAAAATATTTCCATCCCTTTGCCTTGAGCCCGAAAAAGAAATACATGGCAACGGTGCTTAGGCCCAGGGCTGCAGGGACATTAATATCTCCCGTGGGTGCCATGAGCTCCCCATGGGGAAGTTCGAATATTTTGAGCGGGAATTGGCCCAACAAGTTACAGGTCAACACGAATATAAAGACACTGCCGACATAATATAAGAAGGTGTCTCCCCGTGTGCCTGCGGAGGAGAAAGTAATATTTCGACAAAAATCGTAGAGCATTTCGGCGAAAATCTGCTTGCGATCAGGGCGAACAGACAAGGTCGAAGTCGCTAGCTTGGAAAGTCCCAATACAAGCACCATGGCAACGGCGACCATAATAAGGGTATTAAGGTGTACAGGTAAGCCG
>JBIJBR010000205.1:0-3347 GCA_044345135.1 Vampirovibrionales bacterium | reverse complement strand
TCTTGATGTTCACAACGATCGCAGTTGTTGGCATCAGGCGCTAAAGTATGACAGGGGGTGCAGTGGGCCTCCAAAACGTGGAGCCGTTCTAAAACATGGGATTGTAAATGGGTGAGTTCGCTTATTTTTTCGTTTAAGCAGTTTTTTTGACGATCCAGCAATTGACGAGTGCGTTCAATACGCTGTGCTTTGGGGAGATGGGTCGGGTCAGGCAGGGCATCGCCTAGAATATTGCGAATATCGTCTAAGCGATAGCTTAAATCCTGCAAGGCAATAATGGCACGAATACGACGTTGCGTATGTCCGCTATAAAGCCGATACCCGCCTTCGCTACGCATGGTGGCCTGAATCAGTTGGAGTGCTTCATAATGGCGTAAGGCACGAACGGTGACTCCGCAGGCCTTGGCCAATTGACCAATGGTGAGCAAGTCTTCTGTCGTATGGATAGATTCAAGCAAGGCATGAGTAGACATACAAATAAAACCAAAGGGATATGGGCCTTAAAGGGCCCTGTATTCAGACGATGCCCTTACTCTAACAAAACCATAACGCCCACGTCAAGGTTTGCTTCTTTGTAACAGTTTGTAATAAAAGCAGAAAGTCACTATACATTCTTTTGTTTTGACTTTAGACTAGCTCCTATCGGCGTCAAGGTGTTGACGCGGAGGCTTTATTCCCTCACCAACTCAAGGAGTTTTCTATGGCAGGCATTACTTTTCAACCGCGTACAGGAACGGATTCTTCAGTAGTTTCTAAGTTAGTGTCTAAGGATCCGTTGAGTATGGCCGTGAGAGCTTTGGATCAACAAAAGGGCAATAGAATCCTTGAAGAACTTTTAGGCTTAGCTCAAGCAGGTAGGGATATAGATGCAGGTCCCGTTAAAAGTTTATTTAGTCAATATTTGAAGCTATTTCCTGAACAAGCTTCTTTTATTGAAGAGTATTATCGATCATCCTTACCGAAAGATACTTCATCCTACACATGGCACGCTTAAAACGTGTAACTTATGCACTGGGGCAAACGGGCCGTATTCGTCATACTAGTCAAGAGGAGCGTGTGTTAAGCGCTCCTTTTGTTCACAGGAATGAAGGAAAGGAATCTGGCCATGGGACTATTCAGTAGCCTCTTTAAAAAGAAGAAAAAAAGCGAAGCCCTCGACGCGCAACCCAGTTTACAGTCGGTGGATTTTCAAGATGTTTTGGGGAATCAATACCGTATTCGAGACACGGGCGCGGGGATTGTGGATGAATCCATTTTAACGGGGGAAACCCAAAGCCAGTTGAGCGTGGCGCAAAAGGGCTTGGGCACCTTATTGCAAGAAATGGCCCTGACGCAATCGCAACGTCAAGCGGAAGTCAGTAATCGCCAAAAGGAATTGTATGATCCCTTGGCCAAAGACATTAACCGCCAAGCCAACGAAGAAAGTAGCCAACTACGTAGCCGAGAAGCCAAACGTTTTGGCGGCGCCTTAAATAGTACCTTTAGCGCGAATGCCTTAGCCTCTTTGTCAGATGTACGCATTCGCGCCTTGGAATCGGCGTATTCAGGGAGCTTTAGCAACGCTTTGAAGGAACTCTTGGATGCGGATCAATCTCGTAGTCTGCGTTTTGACACCCTTTCAGGCTTTTTAGACAACGCCGAAGCCCGTAAGCAACGCTATACGCTCGCAGGCTTTGACGCGATTCAGCAATCTAAAATTTCTCGCCAACAAGCCTTGCAAGGGCTGGTCGTGAATAATTCTAAAACAAGCAGTAAATCAGGATTTTCAGCTCAAGAACTCACGACGCTGGCTAAAACGGTCGCCAGTAGCTTTGCGTAAATAAAAAAGCGTTAGCCTCTTGGGTAAAGGCGCGATTTTAATTCGCCTTGAAACGAATAAATTTACGCTTACCGACTTGTAAAATGCGCTCTTCTCCCGCATCGAGCTGTAGACTTGCGGTGGCTTCCGTCAGCTTTTCAACGCCGTTGACTTTAAGGGCTCCCCCTTGTAGTAGGCGACGTGCCTCTGTTTTAGAGGGGGCCATTGCATGCTCTACCAAAAGATCAATCACCTGATAAACCGTTCCCGCTTCAAGGAGTGCTTCAGGCATTTCAGTGGGCAAGGCCTTATGCCGAAAACGATTCACAAAGGCGTCTTCTGCGTCTTCCGCCTCCTGCGCGTTATAAAACTGAGCCACCAAATACTTGGCCAAACCGGCTTTGATATCTCTTGGATTAATGCCAAATTCAGTGGGATTCGCCAGTAGCGTTTCATGCTGTTTTAGTTGTTCAGGGGGAAGCACATTGAGTAAGGTTTCGTAGCGCAGAATCATTTCATCAGGAATGGACATTAATTTACCGAACATCTCTTCCGCAGGGTCTGTAAAATTGATGCAATGTTCAGGGTAGGATTTTGACATTTTAACCTTGCCATCCGTCCCTTCAAGCAAGGGCATGAGCAAGACCATTTGAGGTTCTAGTGCGTCTAGCGATTCGCCGTTTATGTTGGCATACGCGACTTGTAAATCTCGGCCTAAAAGGTTATTGAAGCGTTGATCCGTCCCCCCCAGTTCGATGTCCGCTCTGACCATCACAGAATCATAGGCTTGCATGAGCGGGTATAAAAATTCGTGTAAGGCAATGGGGGTATTGTCTGTATAGCGTTTGTTAAAATCTTCACGGGTTAAAATTTGTGCTACCGTGACTTGCGCCATTAATTGTAAAAAGCCAGACAAGCCCAAGGCATTAAAAAAGGTACTATTGCGAACAATTTCAACGCGATCGAGGTGGATGATTTTCCCTGCTTGATCTAAATACGTTTGGGCATTGCAAGCCACTTCTTCCTCGCTTAAGGGGGGACGTGTTTTATTGCGGCCAGAGGGATCCCCCACCATGGCGGTGGCGTCCCCAATAATCATTACGGCTTGATGCCCCAAATCTTGAAAGAGCCGTAATTTTTTCAGCACCACGGCATGCCCCAAGTGCAGATCAGGACGGGTTGGGTCTAGTCCTAATTTAACGCGTAACGGGGTTTTCGTTTCAATGGCGCGTTGAAGGCGTTGGGCCAATTGTTCCACACGAGCAGGCAAAAGTTCCGCCCCTTGGGTGAGAAACTGGGCTTGGGCTAAAAATTCAGGATGCACGGTGGGGGTGTCGGTGGGAGTCGTCATGTGAATAAAATCCTTAAAATGCCTTAAATAAAGACTAGCTGTCTTGAGTCAATGGCTTTATTATAAATGAAAAGGCTTTTTTAGGGGCTTAAATTCCTTTAAGTCCCTTTTTAATTCATCAGCACGCACAAAATAAAGTTTACCGTGTTTTAAGTGAATACGTTTCCCTCCGTTTTTTGAACCCCCATAGGTTAAGGA
>JBIJBR010000029.1:0-11220 GCA_044345135.1 Vampirovibrionales bacterium | reverse complement strand
CGAGAAACACGGCGAATCCTTGACTGGGAAGTGGGTGGTCGTGGCCTTAAAACCCTAAAAAAGCTGTGGAAACGCCTCCAGTTATTTAAGGTTGAGGTGTATGCGCAGAGCACGGGATCGCTCGCTTTAAACGCCGTGGGAAGGGGGTGTCTCGGAGTCTGAAAGACTTAATTCATGCGGTAGCTATTTACTTCCACCAAGTCAACTTAAAATATAGCTAAATGCTTAAATATTTTATAGATTCGTAATTAAGACTAGAATCTTTATTTGTTTTTGCTAGACTTAAAAAGTCAGTGTGTTTTAATTCTAATATCCTGCATATTTTCTTTAAACGTGATAAAACGACCTGAAAATGAAGGTAGGTTTTTATTCTAGGAGTATTCCCTTTGTCTAACGCTACTTTGCAACAGTTGTCTGATGCGATTCGCAATGTCCCTGACTATCCAAAACCCGGTATTTTATTTAAAGATATTACCCCCCTTTTGAAGGATCCACTTTTGTTTTCACAAGTTTTGGATGCTTTGGTTGAACGTCTTGCGCCTTATAAAGCAGATTACATTTTAGGGGTAGAAGCCCGTGGCTTTATTTTTGGGGCCGCCTTGGCCGATCGATTAAAGGTAGGTTTTATTCCTGCACGTAAAAAAGGGAAGCTTCCGTCCTCTACGTTGTCTTATTCGTATGCCTTGGAATATGGGATTGACACCATCGAAATTCATGATGATGCCATGGCACCTCATAGCCGCGTGATTGTGTTGGATGATTTATTAGGGACGGGTGGAACGGCGGCGGCTGTTTCTGAATTGGTGAAGCAGTTAGAGGGTGATTTGGTGGCCTATGGCTTTGTGATTGAACTGGATTTCTTAAACGGTCGACAAGCCCTTGGGGATGTTCCCGTAGAATCGTTGCTTCATTATTAAGGGTTTTTGAAAGTGTCGCTTTGTATTAAGTTAGAGCTAAGGAATGCTCTGCTTTGAGTGCCTGTTTTGTTTTTTGTATTTCAATGAGACGTTCAATGTCTAAAACACGGTTTAAAAAAGTATGATGGGTCAAGGTAAAACGTTGAGCCTCTTGTGCTTGTAAGGCTTGTGCTTCTATCGGTTGATGCAGTAAATCCTGAAGAGTTTCTTCGACGCCACTTAAGTCTTGTGGGATATAAGACAAACGATTCCCGTAGTTCGCTTGAAGCCATTGCTTTGCTTCGGTAAGGACATTGGCGCCATTCGCGGTGGCAAAAAATAGGCGGTCATGTCCGCTACTGGGTTGCATAGGGAAAATATGCCACACCATGCGACTATTGCCATAGACTTCGACCAGTTGATTTAAAGGGAAAGGCTTTTTTAGGGTCCATTTGTCTGATAAAAAATTGGCCTTTTCCCAGCCATTGCCACAGAGAGTCAGGGGAATATTTCGCGCTTGTCGTAAAAAATTTTCCCGCCAATACATTTCAGCACTATGAAAAATCCATGCCATAATCGGTGGGAAATGTGCGGCGTGAATCACACGGGGATCAATGCCCATACGTTCTAAACCTGCCAGTAAAAAAACATCTGCTTGATGTTCAGACGAAGCAATCATATAATCAATGGCGTCATGACAGAGTTTTTCAAATTGAGGGAAACGTGGGAAATGTAAAGTGTCTCGTTTTTCTTGAAAAGGAGTAAAGCTACAAGGGACAAACAGATTGATTTCTCTGTCTTTCATGGCTTTGATGCTGGGAAAATGTGGATACCCCGCAATACGAAGGGAGGCATGAAGTGCTTCTGAGGATTCAAGGGTTTTAAGGGTGTGGGGGTTTAAAGAATCGACAAAGGCATGGGCATTTATTTTAGTGGGGTAATCAATATCTTTGATTCGAGACATGTGTGTTAAAAAAGGATCTACCAACCATGAAAGACTAGGGATTCTATGGTGTTGTCCTAAGGTCTTGCCATTGAACATGGTAATGTGTTCATGAATACCGTTAAAACTCAGTAACAGCGTGGGTTGAAATTGGGTCATCAGTTTATCTAGCTTGGTGATAGCTTCAGTATTTTCATACAGACAGAGGCGTTCACAGGCGTGTCCTCTTTGTAGAAAGGCCTCTTGTAAATACGTCGTAAAATAGTTTAAGGCTTGATATTGAGACTGACCATCTAAGAGTAAAACCCGTTCTGTGCATGGGGGCTTGGGGACGGTACTGAAAATAGCGTGGGCTAAAGTGCTTTGTGACGTGGCTAAGGCCTGAACTACAGCTTGTAAAAGCTCTGATACAGGGGGATTGGATATGAATGTAGACATTTTAGGGAAGCCTTTCTTTCCTTCTTAATCGTTTAAGGCATAATTGCTCATTAAGCCTTTTCGTAAGGCATAGCGTTCTAAAATGGCTTCAATATCCAGCACACTATTAAGATAGGTGCGATGCGTTAAGGTAAAGCGTTGGCCGTAGTTGGCTTGGGCTTCTCGCTCTTCAAGGGGTCGATTTAAAATGCTTTGTAAATGGGCTTCTGTGTGTTCTAAATCTTGAGGTAAATACGTTAAGGCTTCTCCGAAATAGTTTTGGACCCAATCTTTGGGCTCAGTAATCACATTGGCGCCATTCGCGGTACAAAAGGCCATACGGTCATGAACGCTTTTAGGTTGCATGGGAAATATATTCCAAACGGCTTGGCTATTGCCGTACCATTCGACTAAAGTGGCATTGTCCACAGGGGGGTGTACCGTCCATTGATCAGATAAAAAGGCGGCGTTTTCCCATCCCTTTCCACAGAGGGTGAGCGGAATATTTTTCGCTTGTTTCAATAGATTTTCTCGCCAATACATTTCAGCGCAATGTACAATCCATGTGAAAATGTCTACATAATGATTGGTATTTACGGCTGAGGGGGAAATCCCCAGTGCTTCTAAACCATCCAAGAAGAAGGTTTCTGCAGGATGCTCAGGCGAGGCGATCAGGTAGTCAATGGCGTCATGGCAGAGTCTTTCCAATTGGGGAAAGCGAGGGAAACGTAAAGCCGCTCGTTTTACGTCATAAGGGGTAAAGCTACAAGGCACCAGCAAAGTAATCGTACGGGATTTGAAGGGTTTGATACTTTCAAAATGAGGTAAGCCTGCGGCGTGTAGCTTGGTGTTAAATCCTTTGAGTTGGGACCATTGCATGCGTGTGGCCAAATGGTCAAATCCTTCGGAGGTATAACAGGCATTGATTTTACTGTCGTAATCGAGTTCGGTAATACGCCGATATTGCATTAAAGGATGATCGACAAACCAAGACAAGCTGGGGATGCTGAGATGTTCTCCTAATGTTTTTTGATTATGCAGACGAAGGGCTTCATGCATACCGTTAAAACTAATGAGCAAGGTGGGGTCCAGTGTTTCAAGGAGCTTTGAGACTTGCGTATGCACATCTGGGTTTTGGTGAAGATTCAGACGCTCTGTTTGGTGGCCTCTTAAGGCAAAGGCTTTTTCAAGACATTGGGTAAAATAGTTAAGTGCACCATACTGGGACTGCCCTTCAAAGAGCAGTACCCGCTCATTGGAAAGGCGCTCTGGGGCGTGGGTAAAAATATGCTGAGCCAGTGTTTCAAGAGAATTAGGTACGCTTGCGAGCAGAGGAATCCCTGAAGGGTAGGTGGACGCGGTATTTTGGGTGTCGAGTGTAGGGCTTAGCATCATCAATGAGGATCCTTAAGGTAGGGGCAGTTAAGTTCTTTTTTGATGCTTCTTATTCTATAGATAAGTTTCCCTGATGAGGAGCAGACGTGTCTAAAATACATTGAGTGTAGGAGATTTTAGAAGTAAAAGCGCTTTGCTGGAGCGTCCTTTGCGTTTAAGTATTTTGAGTGTTTAAGTCTTTTAAAAACAGGACGCTAGCACAGGCTTTTTTTTAGAGACGTTTAAGCTCGTATCACCGCTATATGAGATATTATATGGCATAAGAGAACGGATTAAACTCCATGATTAGTCGTCTGAAAGCATTTATGTTTAATACACCCCTGTCCTATAACGAACTGAGGGCGGTGAAGCAGGTGCAAGATTTAAAACCTAACCATGTTCAAGCCATTCCTTTGGCCTTGCAAGAAACAACCCCTGTGACAGAGCCTCCTGCCGACCATGTACATGTGACCTTTAGAAAGACAGGAGTCGTTCAAAATTCACCCCCTTACTTGGTAGGAGGGGTGGGAGGCTTACTCGCTTTGAGCGTAGGAATTCTACAGGCTTTAAAAGTCCCTCAAACGCTTTATTATGAGCCTTCTCCCCATGAACGTGTGGAATTTCAACATTGGGGCTTGTGGTTCAAGGGAGATCCCTTGCCCAGTAGGGGCTATGATCTTAGGGCGTATGAAGCGGGGAATTTGAAAACGTATTTAAAAGTGCGCCGAAAGGCAGAGGCGTTTTGGGAGGCGTGGCCGTGGGCCAAAAAAACAACGGCTCACGTCTTAGAACGGCAATATCAAGACACTCGCTTTATGGATTTATATGCGGAAGAACTCCCTGATGGACGTCAATGCTATAAGCGGGTGATGCAAACCCCTCGAGGAGAAAAGCCCCAGTTTACCGCCATTTACACGCCAGAAGGGCGATTGGACTCCTTGACGCATATGCTTGATCACGTCGCTTCTCCTGCTGCTGCGGAACTGACTTTAAACGCTGAAAATCCTTTGTCTCCTTCCGTCTTGAGTATCCATGAAGGAGGGGACGATCAGTCGACTTTTGCATTGAATGCGCATCAACGGCCCAAATATTTCGAACGACAGTGGAAGGAGAGCAAGACGTCTTATCACTTTAAAGTGGTCCCTTTGCCTGAATATCAAGATAGACGACCTGAAGCAGGGGATCGTAGTCCACCTTTTCAAGAACGTGTCCACATTTTCAAGCAAGACAAAGGCCATTGGCACCCCGTTTCTTGGGACGCGTTAAGTCCTGAACATCAAGCGCAGTTGGAGCATCCCTTATTGTTTCATCAATTGCTCCCCACCGAAGCAGAACGGCGCTTATTGGACTTAGAAGCCCATATTCCTCAGGCGTTTAAGCGTTCTGTTTCATTAGATCGCTTAAGTCTTCCTGTCGTGCAGGTGAGTCGCCCTTGGAAGCAGTGGCTCGTGATCCCTTTACTTTATGCGGGAATGGGATCTGTGGGGGCCTTGCTTATTCAACGCTTTTTATGGTCAGGCCACTCGCCTTTTGCGAGATGGTTGAATCAACATGTGGAAATTCATAATGAGTCTTATCATCATGCCTTATTGCATCCTGATAAGACTCAGGACAATATAGTGAACCCTCATTCGTCTTCACATATTATTTATGTGAAGGATACAGGCAATGAACAGGCGGATGTTAGTATCGGGAAAGCCTTGCGTATGCTGAGTAATTTTGGGATAATTAAGGCCTCTGTCGTGCAGCACCATGATTCAAAACCCCCTGCCGTAGAAATACCTCCACGGGTTCCCGCGCCTTTAGAAAGTGTCCCAAATGAAGAAACAGTCAATTGATTCGTATCAGACGCGTTGGGGACTTTGGGGGGAGCGCGTTGTAAAAACGTATTTACTAGAGCGAGGCTGGCACTTTGTCGCAGAACGTTTTCGGGTGCACCAGCAAGGCGAAGTGGATTTAATTTTTAAGGAGGGAGAAACACTGGTCTTTATTGAAGTGAAAACCAGACAAAAATCAACGCTTGAAACGGGGTATGACGCCTTGACGCCTCGTAAAAAAAAGGCTTTTCTGGCGAGTATTGAAGGGTTTCTGCATCAAACTGAGCTTTCTTATCAGGCCGTGCGGGTGGATTGGGTGGTGGTTCACTGGCATGCCCCTGATTCTTCTGAAGGGGCTTACGCGACCCTTGACCATCGACAACACATTGAATTATACTAAAATCGAGTATCAGGTTTAGATCGTCGAATCGGTTCAATTATTTCTTTGTATCATTGACTTGGGTAGAAAGCAACGCGTCACATGGATTGGCTATACGCAATTAGTAAGGGCATTTTACAAGGGGCGACGGAGTTTATTCCTGTCAGTAGTTCGGCCCACTTGGTCTTGTTTCGTTGCTTAAGTGACCGATGGGGGCAGACGCCACCGAACCCTTTTGTGGATGAGTTTTTTGATATTCTACTGCATTTGGGAACCTTGCTTGCGGTCGTGATTTATTTTCGTCACGAGATTTTTCGCTTTCTACACGCGTTGCGTCACGCGCAACCCACAGTGATAGACAATAACGGGCAAGCGTGGCAAACGCGTCCTTTATTGTGGGCAGGGGTTTTGGCGTTTTCCATGACCTCCGTCTTGGCGCTTTTGGGTATGAAGGGGAGTGAATGGGTCTTGGCGTATTTGCAGTCAGTGCCCTTGTTTAAGGGCTGTCCTGATATCACCCAATTTTATATGGCACATCCCGCATGGGTGGGGGCCAATTTATTACTAACGGGATTCTTTTTGGCGTTTGCAGAATGGCGTTCAGCTCAGGGGACGACTTCTTCTGGAGAAACCCTCGCGCTTAGCACCCAACAAGCCCTAGGTATTGGGGCGGTTCAGTCGGTGGCGGCCTTATTTCGAGGCATTAGCCGTTCAGGCTCCACCATGGCCACAGGAGTCTTGATGGGGCTCACGCGGACGCAAGCCGCTCGTTTTTCTTTTTGGCTGAGTATTCCTATTTTTGCGTTTGCGGCCTTTTATGAAAGCCTCAAACTCTTTCAAAAGGGAATTCCCTTGGTGGACTTAAATTGGGGGATGATGCTGAGCGGCTTAGTCGTGTCTTTTGTCGTGGGTTATGCCTGTATCGCGTGGCTACTGAAGCTTTTATCTCGTTTCCCGTTGACTATTTTTTCTTATTATTGTTGGGGTTTGGGTTTGGCCATGATCTTTTATTTTGCGTAAGGGCATTGCTTTCCCTACGCACGCCTTTTTTCTGCTTTGACAAGATTCCTGTATCGTCGATAATGAAATAAAAGTACGCTTCACCCTACCTTTGTACTCTACGTTTTCTCTTCATGAACAATAAGGACAATATGCTATGCGACTGATGACTTATGCTTTGCCTCTTAGGTCTACGCTTTCGCTAGGGGAATCCGCCTCTGTTTCTGCCTCCCCCCTCCCTTCGACTCAGCGGGTCGGTGAGAGAAAAAGGCCTCAAAAACAGCAAGAGCCTTCTAGTCCAGAATATATAAAATTTCTCAATTCTCCAATGACAGTCAATGAAGCTTTTGCTCCCCCCAATAAAGAAGCAAAGACACCCGCCTTACCCGTGGTGGAAGAAAAAACCCCAAAACAGTTGCGAAAAGAAGCAAGTGCTCAAAGGATTCGTAAAGAGCTTAAAGTCCGTATAGACGGACTTTATGAGACGCTTCGACTAGCTTACTTGCGAGATTACCCCTCCTTTAAGGGGTTTATGCCTGACTTTTTGGAGAATCCCCCAGAAGAAATGAAAGCACTTGCGAAAGAGTGGAAGGCTTTAACGGAAAAGCTACGGAAAATCTAAGAAAAACCCTCTAGGGCGAACCGAAGAGGGAGAGGACAATGTAGATGATAAATGTAAATTTCAGGATTCTTAAATTCACGAGCGTGATTTAAGCAATTGATCGTTGGCTTGTTTTAGTTGTACCGCAGTTTTGAACCCTTGTGAAGCCCTTTGGCGCATTATCTCACCCTAAGGTGTAGAATTCTTAACCTTAAGGTGGATACGCCTTTTAATGCAGGCATTCATCAAAGGCTTTTTCATGACATTCACCCGTTCGCTTGTGTATGCTCGTGATATAATGAAGAAAGTCTTGTATCTATATTCGCTTGATTGAGGAATTTTTAATGTCCATGATGACCCACGATGACAGCCCCCCCATTCTTGAAGCCACGGTCGCCACGGCCACCCCTACTTCGACAACGCTTTCTAGTTCTACGGCCTCTTCAGGCGATTATGGGGCGGATCAAATCCGCGTTCTCGAAGGGCTCGAAGCCGTTCGTTTACGGCCGGGTATGTATATTGGCACCACCAGCCAGCGGGGGCTGCATCACTTGGTGTATGAAGTGGTCGACAATTCGGTGGATGAAGCCTTGGCGGGCTATTGTACGGAAATTCATGTCACCGTGCATGAAGATAGTTCTGTGACGGTGCAAGACAACGGACGGGGCATTCCCGTGGCCTTAAAAGAAGACGGTATTTCCGCGCTTGAAGTGGTGCATACGGTGCTTCACGCCGGCGGTAAATTTGGAGATGGGGGCTATAAGGTGTCAGGGGGACTACACGGGGTAGGGGCCTCTGTGGTGAATGCCTTGTCAGAACGCATGATTGTAGAAGTCTGCCGAGACGGACAAGTTCACAAGCAAAGCTACGCCAAAGGCGCTGTAAAAACGGCTGTAGAAGTGGTCGGTAAAACCACCACCACAGGCACCAAAACGACTTTTTGGGCGGATAATGAAATTTTTGAAACCACCGTGATTGATGGTGAAATCATTGGGACGCGTTTGCGCGAAATGGCTTTTTTAAACAAAGGGCTTAAAATTATTTATACGGATGTGGCCCGTAGCTTTAATGAAACCTTCTTTTATGAAGGGGGAATTGGCAGTTATGTGGCGTATCTCAATGAAAGTAAAAACATCGTGTATGACGGCTTGTTTTATTGCGATGATGAAAAAGATGGCGTCCGTGTGGAAGTGGCTTTGCAGTATACGGATTCTTACAGCGAAAATGTGCTGAGCTTTGCCAATAATATTAATACCCACCACGGGGGCACACATCTCACAGGCTTTCGTAACGCGTTGACTCGTGTGATTAACGATTATGGCCGTAAAAATAATATTTTGAAAGAAAAAGACACGAACCTTACGGGCGATGATATTCGCGAAGGTTTGACGGCGATTGTATCGGTTAAAGTGCCTAACCCTGAATTTGAAGGACAAACCAAGGAAAAGCTTGGCAATAGTGAAGTTATGGGCATTACTCAGTCGGTGGTGACTGAACGCTTGCAGGATTGGTTGGAACTGAATCCCAAGGCGGCGAAAGTGGTGATTTTAAAAGCGGTACAAGCCTTACAGGCTCGAGAAGCCGCGCGTAAAGCGAGAGAATTAACGCGTCGTAAGTCTGCTTTGGAAAATAGTACATTGCCCGGTAAGTTGGCAGATTGTTCGAATCGAGAACCTGAACGCTGCGAATTATACATTGTAGAAGGAGACTCCGCGGGGGGATCCGCCAAGCAAGGCCGTAACCGAGAATTTCAAGCCATTTTACCGTTGCGGGGTAAAATTTTGAACGTGGAGCGAGCGAGACTCGATAAAATCTACAACAATAATGAAATTCAAAGCTTGATTCAAGCCTTGGGGATTAACATTTCACGCATTGAAGATGATTTTGAAATGGACCGTCTGCGTTATCATAAAATTATTATTATGACCGATGCTGATGTGGATGGGGCGCACATTCGTACCTTGCTCCTGACGTTTTTCTTCCGTTATGCACGGCCTTTGATTGACAATGGATACATCTACATTGCGCAACCGCCTTTGTATAAGGTGACGGTGGGCCGAGAAGACAATTATTTATATAATGACCGTAGTTTGGAGCAGTTGGTGAGTCGTCGTGGGGCCAATAGTTTGGCCTTGTGGGATCTTAAGCGCGCCACTTCTGTGGAAGGCGAGGCACTACTGAAAACATTACAACTGATGAGTCGTTACGTGGCCGCTCGACATTCTTATGTCTTGGACGCCTTACCGAGTGATTTATTATTGACCTTGGCGGCTTGGAAGACGGATGCCAACGTATTTCATGACGAGGAAGCGGTGAGCGCTTTGGCCGAACGACTGACGGCGCTTTTTCCGCAGTATCGTTTTGAACTCGCGGGATTACTTGAAGATGAGGAGCCAAGTGCCATTGCGCCTGACGACGTGACTGTGGATGTGCCAGAAGTGGCGGAACAGTTGGATCTCTTACCCAAGTCGATTGAGGCGTCTATTTTGGTCTTCCGTCGTAAATGTGCGGATTTACTTGAAGAGGCTTTGCTGGTAGAGCTGAATACCTTCTTGCTTGAAAGTCATGAGTTTGACCGTATCTTCAGTGATTTTGAGCCTTTACTGGCGTGGAATCCTGAATTACCCAGCACCTTAAATCTCGATGCTGCCCATGGCTTAAAAGTTATGGTGAATGACAAGGAAGAGCGTTTGTTTTATAGCTTGCGGGATTTAAAACTCTTTGTGGAAGAGCGCGGGAAAAAAGGCATGGGCTTGCAACGCTTTAAAGGCTTGGGTGAAATGATGCCTGTTCAATTGTGGGACACGACGATGAACCCTGAAACGCGTACCTTATTGCAAGTGGAAGTGGAAGAAGCGGTCGCGGCAGACAAGCTCTTTGATGTGTTGATGGGCGAGCGTGTGGAGCCGCGTCGTCACTTTATTGAATCCAACGCGCATAAGGTGTCTAATTTGGACGTTTAATCGGGGCCTCTCAATAGCAGGGTGCCTCTCCTTCAAAGGCCTTTTGATGGAGAGCAATAGGATAAGGAAGTCTTTCTTGGCTAAACGACCTTTTATTCCGTTTAAAATTTATTTTTCGGTGTCGAGTGAAGGCTATGGGCATTCCTCTCGTGCCATGGCGTTGACCAAGACGTTGGAACCTCATGAATACGTGATTGGCTCTTACGGCATTGCCTTGGAGCGCATGAAAGGTTTGGGGTATCATTGCCTACCCATTCCACAAGAACTGAAATTGGTGGGCAGTAATGGTGGCTTTAACGTGGGTGCAACGATTTTAAACACCCAAAGTGCGGTTTTTAATTTTAATCAGCTGGTGCAAGAAGAAATGGATATTATTCGAGACTATGGGGTGACCTTGGTCGTGGCGGATGGACGCATTGCCCCTGTGGTGGCGGCCTCTCGTATGGAGGTTCCCTGCTTGGTTTTAACCAACCAATCGGCGTTTTATCCTTTTTTCGCGAAAGACACGCCCTTGGTGAAGCTCTTGGGTCTGAGTTTTGAATGGTTGATGAAATTTTGGCTTTGTAGTGCCGAAGAAATTTTAATTCCTGATTTCCCTCCGCCTTATACGGTGTGCTTACCGAATTTGAGTTTAAAACCGAAGGTGAAAAAAAGAACGCGTTTTTTAGGCCCTTTGGTCACGTTTGATCCTGAACTTGTACAGCCGATTCATTTGCCTGAAGCCAAGGGAAACGCCTTAATTGTGGTGACTTTAGGGGGGCATGATTATCGTCGTCCTTTATTTGATGCGGTTTTGGGCATGGCCAAGGACTTTTCTACGCATCATTTTGC
>JBIJBR010000204.1:0-3362 GCA_044345135.1 Vampirovibrionales bacterium | reverse complement strand
TCAATGGCGAACTAGAGCATTTGGAATCTCTATTGACGGTGTTGCCCACACTAATGGAAGGCGGGAGTCGTGTGGTGGTGATGACCTTTCATTCGCTTGAAGACCGCTTGGTGAAGCAATACTTTAAGCCGTGGATAGAGGCGTGTCGCTGTCCACCACGTTTTCCGATTTGCACATGCGGGCAAGTGCCTGTATTTAAAGCCATAGGACGTAAAGCGAAAGAAGCGAGTGAGCAGGAAAAAGAGATGAATCCCCGCGCTCGTTCTGCGAAATTAAGAATTTACGAGCGATTGTCGGTGTCCTAAGGATGTTTAGTCGGGCCGTCTTTTTCTAAAACCTCTATCAATTCATACAAGCGGTCTTCTATATTTCTTAATAAGTCTTCATACCAGGGGATTATCTTGTCTAAATAGCCCACATGCTTGCGGGCTATTTCCAACATTTTATTAAAACTTCTTTTATTTTCAGGCGCGACTTCCGCTTCTATTTGTTGGAGATGTTTTTGATCCTCGGCCTTATCTGCCTCATCCTGTTTGGGTAGATGTAAGTGGTGTCGCCGTACCTCAACCAAGTCATAGAGGATACCTTCCACTTCTGTTTCTAATGTTTGGATGGATTCTATTTCTGTTGTATGAGTCTCTGTTTTCAGAAGACTTTTAAGAGAGGGACAGGATTTCTCGAATCGTAAAGATAAAGCATTAAAGACCTCCTCGGTATGGCCTTGTCGCTGAAAAGTAGGAGGCTTAATGGGGTAAGTATATTGGGAAGTACTCCCCAAAGACTTGAATGGAGGAAGAGTCATGTATAAAGGCTTTACAAGATTGATTGAGTAGGCTTAAAATAAGAAAAAAGTAGGATTAGTATCCCAATTTGGTCGGAACAAGTTCTTCTGTGGACGTTTCACTAAAAAAAGCATGGTGCAAAGTACGAACTGCCTCATCGCTTTGCGCCTTGGATACCAAGACCGAAATTTTAATTTCAGACGTGGCAATCATGCCAATGTTAATACCCGCTTCCGCTAGGGCTTGAAACATGGAGGCTGCAACCCCAGGGCGATCAATCATACCAACGCCCACAATAGAAACTTTAGCGATCGCATCATCCAACAACACTTTTTGGGCACCTAAGTCCTTTAAAATAGGTTTTAAAACCGTTTCGGCATTTTGTAAATCCCACGTATTCACGGTAAAGGCAATGTCATTGGTGGCCCCATCCTGCCCGATAGATTGAATAATCATATCCACACTAATACTTTTTTCGGCCAATTGTTTGAAGAGACGGGCGGCCATTCCGGGTTGATCTGGCAAACCAATCACCGCCACACGGGCTTGATTTTTGTCACAGGCAATGCCTGCAACGGCTCTGGTACTGTCTTGAGACATCATGGCTTCATCCACAACAAGGGTTCCTTCATCTGCTTGTTTAAAGGTACTACGTACACGAACTTTTACACCCCAACGACGCGCCGCTTCCACTGAACGAGGATGCAAGACCTTCGCACCTAGGCGTGCCAATTCCATCATTTCAATATGAGCAATTTCATCAAGTTTAACAGCGGACGGTACAATGCGAGGATCCGTTGAATAAACACCCTCTACATCCGTATAAATATCACAAACGCTCGCCTCTAATGCCCCTGCAATGGCAACAGCGGAGGTATCAGATCCCCCACGCCCTAAGGTGCAAAACTCACCATGACTATTACAGCCTTGAAAACCCGTCACAATCACAATGGTCTTATCCGCAAGTAGTTGTTTTAAATAGGTCGTTTTAACGTCTTTAATACGAGCGGTATTGTAGACGTCCTCCGTAAGCACCCCTGCTTGAAAGCCCGTTAACGCGATGGCCTTATACCCACGCCCTTGCAGGTGCAAGGCCAGTAATGAGGCGGAAACCATTTCTCCTGTGGCCAAAAGCATGTCGTAATCACGGCCACTGGGATTAGGCGTGAGTTCTTGCGCTTGAAGCACCAAAGCATCGGTGGTCTTTCCCATAGCGGAAACAATGGCCACGACTTGGGGATTGGTATCATACGCTTTGGCGATAATATCGGCCACCTGCTTAATTTTTTCGGTGTCTGCGAGGGAGGAGCCTCCAAATTTTTGTACGACAACGTTCATCAGGTTTGGAGCATCCTTTCTCTCACTTTACGACAGCATCACTTTTTACTATACGTGACACGATCCCTTTGGGTCAAGCGAAAAACGTTTACAGGATAGTAAAATTAATTATTTCAAACGTAGTGTTAAAAATCGGCATCGAGGGAAAAACTACGCTCGTCGGTAGATTTATTCATCACGCCTGCTTTTTGATAGGCACCCACTCGGGCTTCAAAGAAATTCGTTTTATTTTGCAAAGAAATATGTTCCATAAAGGCAAAGGGATTAGTCGAACCAAAGACTTTGGCTTGCCCCAATTCATTCAATAAGCGGTCTGCAACGAACTCCACATACTGACACATCAAGCGACTATTCATGCCAATGAGTTCCACAGGCAAGGCGGTGGTGACAAACTCTTTTTCAATGGCAACGGCATCTGTAACAATCTGGCGGACGCGTTCAGGGGACAATTTATTTTTAATCATACTATAGAGCAGACACGCAAAATCGGTGTGCATGCCTTCATCTCTCGCAATCAATTCATTACTAAAGGTGAGTCCAGGCATAAGTCCACGCTTTTTCAGCCAGTAAATAGAACAAAAACTCGATGAAAAGAAGATGCCTTCCACACAAGCAAAGGCGATTAAACGCTCTGCAAAGGTATCCGCATTATTAATCCATTTTAAAGCCCACGTAGCCTTTTCCATGACACAAGGGACGGTTTCAATGGCGTTAAATAAACGATTTTTTTCATAGCTGTCTTGAATATAAGTATCAATCAACAAGGAATACATTTCCGAATGTACATTTTCCATGGCGATTTGAAAGCCGTAGAAGCAACGGGCTTCAGGGATTTGAACTTCTGTGGCAAAACGTTGGGCTAAATTTTCATTAACAATGCCATCACTGGCCGCGAAAAAGGCCAAAATATGAGAAATAAAATGACGTTCATCCGTACTTAGGTTTTTCCAGTGGTCTAAGTCTTCAGACAAATCCACTTCTTCCGCGGTCCAAAAAGACGCTTCCGCTTGCTTGTACATGTTCCACACGGCGTCATGCTTAATCGGGAAAAGCACAAAGCGACTTTTGTTTTCAACCAAGAGTGGTTCGAATTGATGATCCACGAGTTTAACCTTATCGTTATTTTGAGCCACTATCGGGGCTTTTGTTTCAGATTCTGCAAGTGATGACATCATGAAAGGGTCCCTTCTATCCTCTCTGTATAATGAAGTATTGTATTTAGTATAATCCAAGTCTGAAAAC
>JBIJBR010000026.1:0-11985 GCA_044345135.1 Vampirovibrionales bacterium | reverse complement strand
CTATGTTGTCGCAAGCCTTGGAAGAAGACCCTGATTTGTGGCAAATGGCGTGGGACAAACACGTTTTGTTGAGTTCCCCCATGACCTTAATCGCGCTATTACGGATGATTTACATGGGGTGGAATCAGCATACCTTTAGCCAGAACATGGAAGACGTTAAAAAATTGGGCTTAGAATTACATGAACGGCTCATTCGAATGGCGGATACGCTGGCGGACGTGGATAAAAAATATCAGGATTTGGGAAAAAGTCTTGATGATTTAAACACCAAGCATCACGGCGGACAAGGCGTATTAAAAACCCTCGAAAAATTAGAACGTAACGGAATCAAATCCTCTAAATCTTTGAGTAAAGACGCGCTAAATCGCCTAAAAGAGGCAGAAGAAAAAGACCTAAACGAAAGCCCCCCACAGGCTTTAGAATGCTCTTAAAAAGGAGAAATTTCGTCGTCTGTTTAAAAGTGGTTTCACTCACGCGTTAAGAAAATAAACGATTTTTCAAAAACCCCACAAATGGAGCATTGCAAGAAGACTTTCTGAAAATCTATAATAGCGGTATACTATTAAGAAGAGTTGGAAAGAAAGAGAACACTGTCATGACCTCCGCAACCCAAACCCGCCTGTCCCCCTTACAACGCTTGGCCAAGACCTACGGTATTTCCCTTGAATATACCGATGCCTTTAATCAACGGCAAGAAACCACCCCCTATGCCTTAGAAAAAGTGCTCCATGCCCTAGGCGTAAGCCCTTGTGACAGCGAATCCGCCATACAAGCTCGCTTGGCTGAATGGGAAGAAGCTCAGTGGTTGCCCGTACTCCCCCCCATGACGGTTTGGCGTCAAGGCGATCAGCAACCCTTGCGTATTCAATTAGATTTTATGCCGAAGGCCCCCTTAGAATGGAAGATTACAGATGAAGCCCAGCAGGTGTATACGGGCGAACTACTCTTGAATCCCCTGAATAAGGTGGATGAGCGCCAAACGGAACGCCGTGGTTTATTGTTTAGTCAAAAAACGCTTCGCTTTGCGTGGCACTGGCACATCGAAGCCCCTTTACCTGTGGGCTATCACCACGTGGAACTTTTTTATCGTGGCGAGCGTTTGGTGCAAAGTCAATTGGCGATGACCCCTCGTCAAGCGTATATTCCGCAAGCACTGAATGAGCATCAGGCGTGGGGCGTGTCGTCTCAACTCTATAGCTTTAAAAGTAAGCAAAACTACGGCATAGGAGATGTCAACGACCTGCATTCCCTTATTGATACCTTGGCCGACGTCGGGGGCAACGCCATTGGACTCAACCCCTTACACGAAGTTTTTCCGCATGATCCCAACGCCATTAGTCCTTATTCTCCTTCGAGTCGTGTTTTTTTAAAAATACAGTATATTCACCCTCAAAACAGCGTGGATTTTCATCAGTCGGAAGAGGCTCAAGCGCTTTACAATCAATCAAAAGCCGCCATTGAAGCCTGCCAAAATACAGAACTGGTTGATTATGAAGGCGTCGCCCATATTAAGCGCCCTATTTTAGAAGCGATGTTTCGCAGTTTTCAAACGCAACATTTAGCCGTAGAAAGCGAACGCGCAAAAGCCTTTCTTAACTTTTTAAGTCAAGAAGGCAATGCGCTGCATAAACTCGCGTTGTATGAAGCCTTATGTGAAGATTTTTATCAGCAAGACGCCCGCCTATGGGGCTGGCCCGTCTGGCCTGAAGCCTTTAGAGACTGCCATAGCTTGGAAGTGAAATCCGCCGCCGTGCGTTTAAATGCGAGCATTCAATTTTTTAGTTACCTGCAATTTTTAATGAATGAACAAGTCACGGCCGTGGCACAACATTGTGAAGAACGTCACATGCCCATTGGCTTATACATGGACTTAGCGGTGGGTTCAGGCATGGGGGGGGCGGATGTCTGGATGAACCGCTCGCTGTATAGCCTAGGCACTTCCATTGGTTGCCCACCTGATTTGTTTAATCAATTGGGCCAAAATTGGGGACTTCCCCCCATGAAGCCTCAAGCGTTAAAAGCCCAGCGCTTTGAACCCTTTATTCAATTGCTACGGGCGAACATGAAATATGCGGGCGCCTTGCGGATTGATCATGCCTTGGCGATTTTTAGAGCCTATTGGATTCCAGCAGGGGAAACGGGCCAAAACGGGGCCTATGTGGACTACCCTTCGCATGAATTATTGGGCTTAATCGCCTTGGAAAGTCACCGCCAGCAGTGTTTGGTGATTGGGGAAGACCTCGGGACTGTGCCGAATTGGGTGCGGGATACCTTCATGGATTGGAACATTTTTAGCTACCGTATTTTCTATTTTGAACGCGGGGAAGGCAATCGATACATCGCGCCTGCGGACTATCCTGAAAATGCCTTGGTCACCATTTCCACGCATGACTTACCCACCTTACAAAGTTTTTGGCAAGGTCATGATATTACCTTGCGTCAGTCGCTGAAGCTTTTTCCCAGCGAAGCAAATTACCAAGCCGAGCAAGACGCACGCCCCACAGAACGGCAACAATTATTGGATGCCTTAATTCATAACGGCTTAATGCCTGAAGGCTTTAGCCATAATCAGGCGGATTACCCTGACGCCTTGCCCTTGGCCTTGGCGCACGCGGTGGATGCCTTTTTGGCGCACACCCCTTCTAAATTGCGGATGCTACAACTGGAAGATGCCTTGGGGCTGACCACGCAAGTCAATATGCCCGGTACGGTGAATGAGCACCCCAATTGGCGGCGCAAGCACCCCGTGACGGTCGATGCCCTGAAGCACCTGCTCTAGCCCCGCCTCAAACCCCCTATTAAAAACGGCCCCTTCTTGTGAAGAGGCCGTTTTTGGATGAGGCTTTTGTATTTATCCTATAAGCGCTATACTACTAGAATTAGGGGTTTCCACTACAGGCAACTTGGCACCCCTTGCTTTTAATGCCTCTAAACCATTAACAAACGAAGCTTTAACCTCTTGATTTGGATTTTTTTGTAACACATCTAGTTTTGAAGCTAGAATAGCTTCGCTAATCTCTGGCTCATGATTATCGAGCGTCTGTACCATGCGACCCATATCATTTACAAAATTATAGCCCGTCGAAGTACGATTGAATGATCCAGTAATTTCTAAATTACCCTTCGGATCTTGTCTCAAAAATAAAGGAGGCTCAGCCTTAGCAAATCTTTCCTGTAAAGGAACAAGGACCTGTTCTGTTAGCTGGACGCCAGGAGACGGACTTGTAAACAGTGCATGAGAAGTCCACTGATCTGCTCCCGAGTACGGTCCTTTATTCTCAATCTCATTCAGAGTAAATCGACTTGGAATATCCAGAATTTTATCTACAACACGAGCTGCAGCACCCATCAAATTTGGAGAATCCATTAGTTTAGATGAATCCTCGACATATCCTTCTGCCAGCTTATTGAGGGCTTTTGGAGTGACATGCATTCCCGTACGTTGACTTTGGGCACGAAGGTGGGGAGAGGTGAAGTTGGGACGATACGACGACGACGCGAGAGCATTGTAACTATTCATAAAAAAGATAAACTCCTAAGGGGTTATTGTAATTAAAGGGACACGATTTAAAAAGGACACGAGCGAAAGGGAAGACGAAAAATGAACTTCGTTTTTCCTTTCAAGAGCATAAAGCCCCCTAATCCCTTTTTTGTGCTAGCCGTTGCCAGCACATTTACAGTTCGTTACATATCGCGTTAGGAGACGTTCTTTCCCTATTAAAAAGGGCCCCTTCTTACGAAGAGGCCGTTTGGGTATTTATTCGGTGGCTTTTGGGACTGTTTCCTTAGATTGAGCTATTGCTAGAAGAACTGGCTATTCTGGGATTTCGACGCTTTGTTTTTCTAGAATGTCTTGAAACTCACTAAAATACTGATTAGTTTCTTCTATCTGAGGGAGAAGTTCCTCAACTGCTTTGACATGTTCTTCTAGAGGTTTCAAGTGATGTTCACCATAAACTAAGTCAGCTCCTGGTATGTGATGACTCAAGACAACTGTTGGCGGTTCGCTTATACTAAAAGAGACTGTTGGATTATTAACAGGATCTCTTTCTATTGCACTCTCCAAAAGCTGTGCAGTCGCTCCTTTTCGTGGCTGAATCTTCGTATCAATTTCGACAAAATACCCTCCTTTATCAGTGCGCTCCAGCTTATTCAAAAAGGCATCTGGTAATAATTCAGATATCACTTTCAGAGATTTAGTATTTGCTTTTAAAAAATCGTTAGCTTTTCCTACTGGTATATCTTTTAAATTATATAGACTCAAATCGGTAATGTGTTTGGCACCTTCTGGTGTAAACTTCATTCCCGTGCGTTGACTTTGCGCACGAAGGTTTTGATTATAGGCATTGGGACGATACGACGACGACGCGAGAACATTGTAACTATTCATAAAAAAGATAAACTCCTAAGGGGTTATTGTATTCAAGGGACACGATTTAAAAAGGACACGAGCGAAAGGGAAGACGAAAAATGAACTTCGCTTTTCCTTTCAAGAGCATAAAGCCCCCTAATCCCTTTTTTGTGCTAGCGGTTTTGGCACCTTTACAGTTTGTTACATATCGCGTTAGGGGGCGTTCCCTTTTTTGTGTTGAATCACCACCACCCATGCTATACTAAACGCATCGGTGTTCACGGTCCCCTTTTTCCTCCCTCAGCACAAGGAGTCTTCATGTCTTTCCTGCTTCGATTCGTCGTATGCTTCAGCGCTTTTTTCTTGCTCTTGGGGCTCAGCGCCTGTGACGCTCAAGGGCCTGCTCAAACGGTGGTGCCTGCTCAAAAGGCCTTGGCCGTCTTGCCTACTCTACGCATTAAGCCCTTGGTCTTATTCATTAGCGCGGATTTATGTCAGGACTGTCAACGGCTAAAACCCGTTTTAAAGACCGTAGCAGAACGCTTCCCTACGGTGTCGGTTTTGGAATTGAATTTGAATCATCAACCCCCCTGTGAACAGGGTCAAAAACGCTATAGCGCTTTAATGAAGACCTACACGCCCATGGTCACCCCCACCTTGATTTTTATTAAAAAAGGGGGGCAAACCCACGCCAGCTTCTTGGGCATCCAATCGCAAGCCACTTTAGCAAAGGCCTTTAAACGCCTCGAAATTGCTCCAGAAGCCTTTCTTAATGCTCAAGGCGCAGATCCTCAGCACTTCTTAGATTGTGTGCGCTTATGACGTGGTTCGCCTTTATGGAAGGGGTAGGCCAGCAGGCCTTAAGCTGGGTCGACGGTCACCCTTTTGGGTGGTTTTCGCCTGTCATTGCCTTTGCCTTAGGCGTTTTAAATACCTTAAATCCCTGTACCATTAGCATTTTACCGCTTTGGGGTTTGTATCTCTTTGGTCAAAATGATAAAGCGCCAAATGATCCAACGCAAAACGATGAAACGCACAATGATCGTATTTCGGGCGCGTTGCGGGGTTGGTCGACTCGTTTTCAAATGACGCTACTCTTCACCTTGGGCATGGTCACGGCCCTGTCGGTTTTGGGTGTTTTGGCGTTACAAATGCGCTGGTGGATTTTTGGGGCGTGGAATCAACCGTGGCTATGGGGAATCTTGGGCGGGCTGACGGTGCTATTGGGTCTTTCCATGTGTTGGGGGGGCCAGTGGCTAGAGGGCTTACAAGGCCATTCGCACGGCATTTTTAGCGTCTTTTTTCGTTTGAGTCAAGCGCCGTACTTACACCAACTCAAACCTTTTTTACTGGGGGCCAGCTATGCCTTGATTTTATCGCCTTGTGGCACCCCGTTTTTAATCGCCTTAACGGTATTGTTAGTGAACAGTCCCCACCCTGCGGTAAGCGTCCTGAGTATTTTGTTGTATAGCGTGGGGCAAACCGTCTTTTTCTTCTTACTGCCGTGGGTCATGCCATGGCTTCAAAAGCGTTTGGGGGAAGGCCTGTGGCAACGTTTACAAGGGGTCAGTGGCTGGCTTTTGGTTTTACTAGGCTTATGGATGGCGCTATCTCCCATTTGGACGACCTTTGGTGGTCTACGCTAGCAAAACGCGCGACTTTTTTTCATACTGAATAATAAGGTTAGGTTTTTCTAGTCAGTAGGTAAGCAGATATGACGTCGTCTAAAAATCGTGCCAACGGGGTGTCGCCTCTCATTAATTATTATAATGTCTTGGGTTTAGAGAATTATGCTTCTCCTGCCGAAGTACGTAAAGCGTACAAAGGCCTAGTAAAAACCACGCACCCTGATGTGGTCCCCCCTGAATTACGAGACAGCGCCACCGCCGAGTTTAAAACTATTTTACTGGCCTATACGATTTTGAATCACCCAGGGAAAAAGCAGTATTATGATGAACAATTACATAGTATGATGGATGCTTTAACGAACCGCTTGCAGATGCATCAAGCCAAGAAAATTCAAGACGTCAAAGACGCCAAAGAAGCCCAAGCCTTGAATGAGGGAGAGTCTTCGGATGCGCAAGAGGCTCCCCCCAAAGCGAAGCGAAAAAAATCGAAAAACACGAAAGCCTTTAAATCTTATGCCGTAGCGCCTGTTCGTCCTACGTTTTGGAAAAAATGGCATACTTTGTATATTATTGAAAGCGAAGATGAGGTTTGGAAAGCGACGTGGGAAGCTTCTGCCAAGCAACGGCAGGAGGCTCACGAAAAAGGCATTTTATTTAAATGTGTGAATTTTTATACCCAAGCGGTTTTACAACATGTACAAGTGCCCTTTGATGTGATTCCTGCCAGTGAGAAATCAGGGATGATTAAACTGGCCATTGATCGTCACATTCAGTTGCACCTTCATATTAAAGCCACTGAAGCGCGTTCAGGGAGCTGGTTTTCTTTTGGAGGGCCTCAACGCGCCACAGATCAAGCGCGAAGCAAAAATCCTCCCTCTGCATGGATTGAAGAAGAAACAGAAGATGAACGCGATGAGTTTGAATTTGAGGCGTCACCCCGTAAATCCCCTAGCATAGAGTACGATGAGGAAGACAATGAAGAAACCGCTTCAGAAGCAAGCCTTTTAAATTTAGCCATTTGGGAAGCCGTCTTAGGCACCGTAAAAGAAGTGAGCATTCCTCACACGACGGCCACTGCAAGCCTAAGCGTTCCTGCAGGGGTACAGCCTGATCAAATTTTACACTTGACGCATGACGGGGAGGCTCACGAATTTCAGGTACAAATTCAAATTCCCAAGTCCTTAAGCGAAGAAGAACGTCATTGCTACGAACTACTTCAACATTTAAGTGAGTCCTAGGTCGTATTTAGTGAGCTTTTTCAAGGGTATCTGTTCGAAGGCTTTGATGCTCTAGCCCTTTGCGTTGGAAGACGGGCATCCACAACGAGAAAACAGACCCGACATTTTCGGTACTGTTCAGTTCAATACTGCCCCCATGTTGTTGCATAATCTGCTGGGCCAAATAGAGCCCTAAGCCACTACCACTATTGCGTTTACGCCGTGTACCTTGTGAAAAACGTTGAAACAAGTGAATTTGATCTTCAGGGGAAATCCCCAGCCCGTTGTCTTTGACTTCAAAGCAGAGCCACCCCATCCACGCGCTGGGCGGGGAAATATCTTCTTCGTAAAACCCTTTCCAAGGCTTAGCATTGTGCATTTCTAATTTAACGGACAACTGCACATGAGTCTCTTCGGGCGTATGTTTAAGGGCATTACCAATTAAGTTGGTCAACACGCGTTTTAGCTCCATCGCATCCCCAAAAACGACCCGATTATCACTCCAGTCGCAAGGGACTAACTGAAGAAGGTGATGTCGTTCATCGGCTAAAGGCTGAAGGGCATCAACCACTTGGTTAATAATATGGAACATATCCAGTTCCTGTAAAATAACCACTTGACGGCCTGATTCATAGCGGTAAACGTCCAACAAGGTATTGACCAAACTCAGTAAATCTTGATGACTTTCGGTCATGATTTTCAGCATGTCCATCTGCTCAATCGTCGGGCGACCAAATTTCCCTTGTTGAAAAAAGTTGTAAAACTGAAGGGTAGATTGTAACGGCGTGCGTAAATCATGAGTCAGCGTCGCCACAAAATCTTGACGCATGGCCTCTATTTTATGACGTTGAGTCACATCTCGAAACATCCATAAGCTACGGCCATCGGTATGAGGCAGCAAAGTGCCTAAGGCTTCCACCGTGAGTTCCCCTCCCACAAAAGAGGCTTCTAAAGAATAGCTTTCTTCGTTTTCAAGCGCCGCTTTAAACGCATCGAGCTGTAATTGAGGAATCCACTGCATGAGGGGGGAATCTTCCAAATTTTCCGCAGGGTTGGGGAGTCCTTGAAGCGCCCATTTTTCAAAAACAGGGTTACACATTTCGATATAACCAAGGGGATTCAAGACCACAATGCCGTCCGCGCTATGGTGAATAATGGCTTCTAATTCGTCTTTAAGCACTTCTAAAGCGTGAGTCCGCTTGGCGACCGTTTCTTCCAGTACAGCATTATAATTTTTAAGGGTCGCGTTTAATTTGTTCACTTTTTTAAGTGTGTTTTCCAGTCCCCTGACCAAACGTTGGCGTTCGAGCGCGTGTTCAATCGTGGCTTGCAGTTGTGCATTGTCCCACGGTTTTTCAAGGTAGCGATAAATCCCGACTTCGTTGATCGCGGCAATAGCGTTTTCTTTATCCGCATAACCCGTCAACAAAATGGTTTCTACATTAGGGAAGCGTGCCTTGACTTGCTTTAAAAATTCAATCCCCGTGAGTTGGGGCATATTAAAATCACTAATCACCACATCAGGCCGAATTTGATCCAAATGCGCCAAGGCTTCTACGGGGTTGTTATAGCTGGCAATGTCATGAGGGGTTTCCAGCATCATGTAACTTTCAATACTGGACGTCACAATATGTTCATCATCCACCAGTAAAATTTTGGCGGGTTGTTGTCGAAGTTGCACCAACATTTCTTCTATATTTAAACTCATGGCGCCCCTCTTTTTAGATCAAAACATAATGATTGTCTACATTGTAACAAAATTTTCACACTTGGGCAAAAAATAGCGCTTTTCGAAAGGCTCTGACGTTTTTTATGACGCTATGCTACAGTATATGGATGAACTTCGTTTCGACAGAAGGCCTAAAGACTTGAATGCGCTTGACACAGTAGACAGTAGAAATGCCTATGACGATAAAAATCACGCAGGAGGATCTCTTATGACGGAATCTATGCCTAAAACCCAAGCCCCTTTCCTGCCTTTCAACACAAAAGAGGGTTCTGAAAAAGCGACGCTGGTGGTCTTAAGTGGGCCTTCAGGCGTGGGGAAAGGGACGATGCTTAAGGCCTTAGAAACAGGCCACAATACTTACGGAGCAGGGTATTTGGATGCCCCTTGGCCTTACTTTTCAAGCACGGTTTCAGCCACCACGCGCCAACCTAGACCAAGGGAAAAAAATGGCGTGGATTATTATTTTTTAGACGCTCCAACCTTTGAAGCGCAAATTCAAGCTGGCGCTTTTTTGGAATACAAACCCTCTGGTTCAGGCGACTGGTATGGGACTTTAGCCAGTGAAGTCGAACGTATTCATGCCTTAGGCAAGCTTCCCGTCTTAGAAATTGAGACGGAGGGGAAAAAAGAAATTGAAAAATTGACGGCTCATTTTAAGGTCGTCAGCATTTTCATTGCGCCCCCTCCCACCTTAGACGAGGCCTTGGTAGAGCCCTTACGGGATCAAATCAAAAGCCACCCAGAAGACGGGGATGCCTTGCGTCCCTTGGAAGAAGCCTTAAGCTGTAGCGACGACTCCGTACGAAAGCACTTATTCACCTTAGCCCAACGTTTAGACCTTCGTAATAGTGAAACGTCGTCCCAACGTTTAAAGCGTTTAAGCAAGGCTGTTTTGGAATTGAAAGAAATACCATTCTATGATGTGGTGATTGTGAATGACACGCTCGCCTCTAGTGTGCCTCGTTTACGCGCCGTATTTGAAGCCATTTTTCCGACATCTTAAGTGTTGGATTGACGCCGACTCATTTCGGATTTACACTAAACATGGGCTTAATCTGTTTTGAGCAAAATGGAGAGATCAAAGGGAAATTCATGGCACAGAAACGCTTGATGCTTAATGGTTATTATGGCTTTGACAATTTCGGGGATGAACTGATTTTAATGAGCCTTATTCGTATGCTCCAGCGTCAAGGCTATGAACTTACCGTACTTTCCGCGTCGCCAGAAATAACCCGTCAACGCTATGGCATCGGGGCCATCCATCGTTATAACCCCTTGCAAGTGTTGATTAGTTTTTTAAGAAGTCACGCCTTTATCAGTGGAGGCGGCGGACTTTTACAGGATTCTACAGGCCCTAATAGCATTATTTACTATGGCGCGATGTTGATCTTGGCACGGATGCTGGGCTTGAAAGTCATGCACATTTTTACAAGTGTGGGGCCCATTACACAGCCTCTAACACGTCGCATGGCGGCTTGGGCTTTAAAGGCCTGTGATTTTATTGTGGTGAGAGATGAACAAAGTGCCCATGAAGTGGAAGCGCTCACAGGCGTGAGACCCTTGGTCGCCGCAGATGCCGTGTGGGTCTTACCTCCTTTTACTCAGGCAGAAAAAGTGCCCAATCCTTTACATCATCAAGGGGGGACGACATGGAAGATAGGGGTTAGCCTACGGCCTCACCCTCGTTTTACCCTGATTCAGCAAGAGGCTTTGGCGCGTCAAATGGCCACCGTCATTGAAGTGGCTACGGAACGAATGAAGGTGGACGTCTACTTAATTGCCTGTGAAGAGGTAATGGATGTCTCTGTCTTAGAGGCGTTTGAAATAAATGTCTGTGAAGGCTTGTCGCCTCAGGCGCGGTCAAAAGTGACCTTTGTCGCCGTGCCTCAAACCCGCGCCTTCCCCACTTTGGCAGGGCTTCATTGGGTGATCGGCATGCGATATCATGCGTTGGTGGCGGCCTTGCTCAATAAAGTGCCTGTTTATGCGTTAGATTATGACCCCAAGGTGCGTATGCTCGCCAAGGATTTGGCCCTGCCCACCACCCCTGTTGATGCCTTAGAGACTTTATCTTCAGAAGAGCTCATGCGGGGGATTCATCATGCTGAAGCCCCTTGTCTTAACGCGTTGATTCAATCCGTGGAGTCTGCGTTTTCGGCCTTGCGTATCATTTTAGAAAGCGAATCTCGTTAGTCGAAAGGCGCATCGTCCTCTTTTAAAAAAACGTGTTCAATAGACATCGCATGTAACAAGTTCTTAAGCATGAGGCAATGAGCCATTGGGCTATATTTTCTAGCATCTTTTTAAATTGAGGAGGGTTTATACAGAAACAAGTCTTTATGCTTGCTTATTTATGACCGTAAAACCCTTATGGAGTTTATCTTATGTCGATTTCTTCACTACGTTACGCCCCTCCCAGCTTGCAACGATCTGGTCATTCACCAGTACAACAGGCACTCAAGGATTTAAAGACAAATCTCCCTCATGTGTCCGACTTAGTGCAGCAAGCACGTCAATCAACTACGAACGAAGACTATTACCGTGTAAAGGGGACTCTTGATAGGGCTTATGCAAATATATTAGCTTGGGTTGATGTGTTCGAAAGCCATAGGAAGAGGATTCCTAATGATCTTTTACAGGCGATTAATACTTTAGAGAGAGATATACCAGAACTAAAACCGCCTAAAGACGACTAATGCACAACCTAGTACTTTGGCGTAAATCTCAAATCAAAAAATCATGGTATAATAGGGGATATGCTCGCAACGCATGAGGCGAAAACATGTCCCCAGACACCTTGGCTCACCCTGAAACAGGGGAAGTCTATCACAAGCCCTTTCAGGCTCCGAGACACCCCCTTACCACGACGTTTAAAGCGAGCGATCTCGTGCTCTGCACAATACACATCGGCGGGGAATCACTGAAGGCGTTTCCACAGCTTTTTTAGGGTTTTCAGGCCACGACCACCCACTTCCCAGCCAACACTCGTCGCGTTTTTCGACACACAGCCAGCCCTACCCCTGTACGGGTTGCGGTTCGAGCCGCGAGCGCAGGCTGTCC
>JBIJBR010000203.1:0-3384 GCA_044345135.1 Vampirovibrionales bacterium | reverse complement strand
AGAAGTCAACGGTTTACCTAGCTTAATGTGTAAAACGCGTTTGGATCACATGCCTGCGGATACACCCGTGACGGTTCGCCCGATGCGTAGTTTCCCTTTAATCAAGGATTTAGTAACGGATGTCAGCTGGAACTACGAAGTCAATAAGCGGATTACGCCTTTCACACCCATTAACGATGATCAATCGTCTTGGCGCTATTTTCAAGAAGATGCAGACCGTGTGCAAGAATTTCGTAAGTGTATTGAATGTTTTATCTGCCAAAATACTTGCCATGTGATTCGGCATCACCGTAAATTTAATCATTTTGCGGGTCCTCGATTCTTGGTGCGTCTTGCTTCTTTGGAAATGCACCCCTTGGATGTGGCGGATCGTCTTCCTTTTATTAAAGAAGAAGCGGGTATTGGTTTGTGCAATATTACCAAATGTTGTACGGAACGTTGTCCTGAAGACATTCGCATTACGGACAATGCGATTATCCCCTTAAAAGAGCGCGTCGTGGATCGCTATTATGACCCCATTACGATCTTACTTCATAAAATTGGGATTAAATAAACCTCAATCGCCTCCTCCTTTTTTATTCAAGGAGGAGGCTTGACTTAATTAAAAGGATGAACACATGGCGTTTCGTACGGCTCAAGACGTGATCAACATGAGTCAATATCGAAAAAACACAATCTGGGAACGCGTTTTGGCGTCATTGGCCTATCCTATTTTTGTATACCTCGGCTTGTCTTTGGGGGGCATGCAGTTTTTCACCTTTATTGCTTTGTTTTTACCGATGTGGACCATCTGCCGAAGCCCCTATTTAAAGACCCCTGTTTTCATTAAATACCATGTGGCACAAGCCTTTGCCTTGGCCATTGCCTTAGATTTTATTCGTGCATTTTTGCAAGTTCTGCTTAAAGTGATCTGGTCTATCTTAGCTATACTGCCTTTTGATTTTTTAGAATCAAGTCTCAAGCGCCTGCTCCCTTTTCTATTGGATGCCGTACTACTTAGCTTAATCGCTTTAATCGGGTACTGTCTATTTTTCACGCTGAAGGGGCGGCAACAAGAACTGCCTTTGGCGGGTCAAGTAGCTCGTTCCATTGTCTATTAATTCCCTCAGAAAGGGGCCTCTGTCCATGTGTCCTTCTCAACGACCTGTCATTGTGGGACTAACAGGCGCATCAGGTTCTATTTTAGGACTACGCTTGATTAAGGAACTCCTACAATTAGAGGTGCATGTGGATCTTATTTTTTCAGAACATGCCTATGTGGTCATGCAACAAGAATTAGGGGTGACTTTAGAAGGAAGCAGTATAGAAGAAAAAGTACGATCGCTTTTAAAAATTTTACATTTGGACCCTGAATTATATGCCGCTCAAATCCAGCTCTATGGCAATAAAAATATAGGCGCTTCACCCGCCAGTGGAACTTATTTACATCAAGGGATGGTCATTGCGCCTTGTTCTATGGGGACGCTGGCACATATTGCCCAAGGCTTAAGTAATAGTCTTTTAACGCGTGCGGCGGATGTGACGCTGAAGGAATCACGCCCCCTTATTTTAATGCCGCGAGAAACCCCTTTGAATACGATTCACCTTCATAATATGTTACGTTTGTCTCAAATGAATGTACGGCTGATTCCCCCGATGCTTTCTTTTTACAGTCCTGCTTTTTTAACGCTTGAAGGTCAAATCCTGTATAGTATTGGTAAGGTTTTGGACCAATTGGGTTTTGAACATCAGCTCTATACACGCTGGCAAGGCTTACAAGCAGCGGCTTTAACGGACAGCTCGGTGATGCGCTCCTTATTATAGAAAGTCAAATAAAACAAAAGCATGGATGAGGAGATTTCTAATCTGGTGTAAGGCCGTCGTCTTTACACCTAGCCTATTTGTTCAAAGACAGATGGGCATTATCGTGCTCATTATGTTTATGGTACATTGAAGAAATAATTGCCTAAACTCTACATAAGGAACACCCCATGCTTATTCCTTCTATTGATTTAATGAACGGACAAGCGGTTCAGCTTCGTCAAGGTAAAACACACGTGTTGACGGCTGACACACCTCCAGAAACTTTGATTCAACAATTTAATTGCTACGGTGAAGTGGCGGTTATTGATTTGGACAAAGCCCTTAATAATGGCTCAGACAATCTGGAACTGATTAAACGCCTTTGTCGTTTGGCAGATGTCCGCGTGGGTGGAGGGATTCGTACGGTGGAGCGGGGACGTGAAATTTTACGAGCAGGCGCGAAGCAAATTATTATTGGGACGGCTGCCACGCCTGAATTTTTAAAGCATTTTCACCCCTCTCAAATTTTAGTGGCCTTGGACACCAACGCTCAAGGAGAAGTACTCGATGAAGGCTGGACGCGTTCCACAGGGGAAGCGTTGATTGAACGGGCAGAGCGTTTGGCGCCGTATTGTTCGGGTTATTTATGTACTTTTGTAGAAGCGGAAGGGGGTTTAGGGGGCTTACCAATGGATGCCGTCAAACGCCTTCAAGAGGCGTTGCCTCACTCAGTGACGGTAGCAGGCGGTGTGCGAGATACCCAAAATGCGGCCGAATTGGTCAAGCTAGGGGTAGATGTGCAGGTGGGGATGGCCTTGTATAAAGGACTTTTAAATCCTGCCGATGTGGTGGTCGACAGTGTTGATTTTAGCAAAGGAGACGGCTTAGTCCCCACCATTGTTCAGGACGCCGACACCCTTGAAGTCTTAATGCTGGCTTATTCGAGTCCGACGTCTTTGAAGCAGGCTTTAGAAGAACGTCGTGGCCTGTATTGGAGCCGTAGTCGTCAGTCTTTATGGCGTAAAGGGGAGAGTTCAGGGCATGTACAGGAACTGGTGAGTTGTCGAGTGGATTGTGATCAAGACACGCTTTTATTTAAAGTCCGTCAAGTGGGCCCCGCCTGCCATACGGGTGAAGATACCTGCTTTGGCCGTCGTGATTTTAACATGGTGCGTTTATTTTCCATTTTGGCGGAGCGTAAAGCGAATCCTCCCGAAGGCTCTTTTACCGCGACCTTATTTGCGAAGCGTCATAAACTCGATAAAAAAATTATTGAAGAAGCCTTTGAAGCCACGCAGTCTGAAAGTCGTGCAGAATATGTATGGGAAATCGCCGATGCGATCTTCTTTTTAAGTCTACTTGCGGTGGATGAAGGCATTGCCTTTGGTGAAATTGTGGCCGAACTGGCGGGGCGCCATCGCTAAGGGGTTAAGGTTAATAACGCCCAACCTATTTACGTTGATGAACCTGTTGAATGATTAGTTTGCTTCGTTTTTTCATATGCTTGAGGATGCTTCGCTTGCGATTTTTGATAGCCTAAATAACCTATGCTTGCTAATCCACCTAAACCTAATGTCACTAAGCATCCTTTTAACCAATCAA
>JBIJBR010000202.1:0-3389 GCA_044345135.1 Vampirovibrionales bacterium | reverse complement strand
CTTGGCCCATGAAATGGGGCATGTGTATCATCGGCATAGCTTGCAAGCCATGGGAGAAAAAGTCATTTTTGGACTTTTGATTTTACCTGCAAGCGTTATTTTGCCTCAAGCAACGGGCCAATTGTCGAGCCTTTTAAATGTGTCTTCGATGCAATATAGTCAAGCCAAAGAACTGGAAGCCGATCGTTATGCCGTGACTTTATTGAGCAAGGCACGTTATAATCCACGGGCAGGGATTAAAGTCTTTCAATTACTAGAAGCAGCTAATAAGAACAATAAATCGGATGTTCCTGACTTTTTAAAAACACACCCGCCTGATGCCGCTCGTATCGCACAGATTGAAGCACTCACACAGCGACGGTGAAGCCAAGCTATTTTTAGCCGATTCGTTGTAGTTCTGCTTTACAATGTTGAATGGCTTCTGCGGCTTGGTCTTTATAGGGCGCTTCTAGCTGAGGGGCCACTTTATTTAAAAATACCAGTGCCTTTTGCACATCCGTTTTATAGCTCACATTGCTACGGCCCTTCAGTTCAGCGCGTTTAATCATGAAAATCGCTAGATTATACACATTTAAAGGATTAGGGTCATTCACGGTCACCACTTTTTCATACAGATTCGCGGCTTTTTCATATTGGTTTAAATTCGCATAACATAAAGACGCAATAATAATGGCTTCTTTATGCTTAGGATTCTTGGCCAAAAGCGGTGCGAGTTTCGTTAACGCTTCGGTATATCTTTTATTTTGAAACAGTAATTGAGCGGTGAGTAAAATTTTAGCGTCTTCTCGTGACTGGGCTACAGAGGTGGAGGCATCATTGGTGTAGGTGGGGGTGGTCTGGTAGAGCCGTTTTAAGGTGGCGATGTCTTTAGCGGTGAGCCCTTTTTGTTCACCGGTCACCTGCCAATACATTAAATCTTCCGCATAAGGGCTATGACCATGAATCCCTAAAACATGCCCAAATTCATGCGTAATCGTATGGTATAAAATATCTTGAGGCAACACTTGTCCATTTGGTAAATGGGTGGCCAAGACTAAATCTGCCAAAACCAGCTTCCCCCCAATAATGACGCTAGGACTTTCCCCAATACGGCTATGTTCTAAGGTGTGCTTCCACTTGACCCGAATGTCGGAGCTTTGCTCCGTTTTCACCACAACAAACTGAAGCCGTGGATCCGCCTTGCGCCATTCATTAAACCCGTTTAAAAGAAAGCTTTGATAGTTTGGTAAGCGTTGTTTAAAATCAGTAGGGGGGTCCTGAATGTAGACCTTTAAGGGCATACGTGCTAAATTCCAATGCACGACATTTTGGGGAGTAATGGCGTACTCATAGTAATCTTTTTGAGTCATGCTGGTCGTTTTTAATTGACTCGCAGAGGCCTTCCAACTTTGCATGGCCGTGCTTTGGGAGACTAAATCCAGTGCTTTTTGAGCCTTAATCGCCAATGAATGATCGGCAGGGAGTTTGGTTAAGACCAGTTGTAAGCGTTTTTGAGACTCCTTAACCTTGCCTTGTTTGGCTTCAATTAATGCAAGCGTGATATGACCCCTCATTTGCTCATCCAATGTATTACTTTGTTCAATGGCGTCTTTCGCCAGTTGTGCAGCGGTTGAAATTTGACCCGACTGTAAGTAGGCAGCTGCTCGTCTAGACAATTCTTCGGCCTGTGTACCCGCCAAAGCATAGGGGCCAACGCAAAGTAAAATCATTAAAGCTATAAGTCCTGTCCTTTGATGCAAACGACATAAAAAATCAAAAGACATGCAAAACTCCTTCCGCTTCGGCTTTCTACTCAAAAATAAAGTAAACGTCGTTTTAGACTTCGGAAGGGAGTAGCAATTGCTTTATTTTTTTGTTACATCACGTGATATTTCTGTTGTGAAAGAGCTTTTTACAGGGTGCCCGCATTTTTTTTCCTTGATTTTACTTTATGCCTATGACACACTATTCTTTGATTTAGGTGTCTCTAGTACAAGTTGCTCTATTTTGGCGATTCAAGCTGAATATGAAGGATAAAATGCGTCTTATGACTTTGATAACGACTGGACTTTTTTCACACTTTCGACGACGAAGTACACCTGCACAATATTGCTAAGGTGACGATGACTCATTCGACTTAAGAATGACACCCGTTTTAAAGAATCGGCTTTTTTACACGTTGCAATAGGTTGTGCAGGTTTTTACTCAGGCGATCTTGCCTGTGCTTGTCATACCGTATTGTTTTAAGGACATTTCTATCCATGGGTTCGCTGTCTTCTTTATTTTTTAATCCTGCTGTTGTCGGCTCACTCCATGCCTTGAGTGAAGAAGGGGCGGCGAGTCTTTTGGTACGGGACGGACTCCAGAATTACGGGATTGTGGATGAATCTAAGAAAGAAGACCCCAATCTCGGTAAAGAAATCAGCCTCATCATGTGGGGGTCTTGGTTGATCTGGGGGGGAGGCAGCTTCCTACTGAAACGTATTTATTTCAATGTACTGAAGCCCCTGCTTCCCATGGCAGAAAAAGCCAATAGTAATATTATGGAAGCCAGCAAAGGTCACCAACAGTTGACCCAAGAAAAAGCCCTTCACTATGCGAAAGTATTAGAACAACGCTTTGCAGGGAAAGAGAAATCCCTTCAGCATGAGGCGCATCAGTTGGCACAGCAGTACCGACAATTGGCACAAAAAAACACAAAAACCTTCATGCGTCAAATGAACCTCGCCAAGTTTGGAGGCCTTCTATTCGCAGGAGGCATCCCCGCTTTTTTAACAGGCTGGGTACTTCCTAGAATTGCCCAAGAACGTTCTAAGCGAAAATTAGGACGAGAAGCGACGCTTAATGCTTCAGAAAACACCGTAGCCCCTCAACAAAGACTCGTCGTACAGGAAGAAGCCCCTAGAAAAGCTTTAAGTGAACAATGGAAAGACGCCCAAATCCTTCCTTATTATACCGATGCCGAAGCCAACGAGGGACGAGCGGGGCAAAACACGACGGAAGCCACAGAACCCACTGAAACGAGTAGCCCCCCCTCCAGTAAGCCTCGAAGTGCCTTTGCCAAGGTCGTCAATTATTTTAATGAAAACCCCAATATGACGAACTTGGTGTTGGTGGACAGTGCCGTGACGGCGAGTCGGGTTTTAACCGCGGAAGACAATAACGACAAAATTCGATGGGCGACTTACGAAGCGATTTTCTTGTATATGATGTACCTTGGCTCCGGACAAGTACGAGATATGATTCAAAGCGGTACCATGGAATTACCCTGCTTTCGTGAACAGGCACAACTTAAAAAGCTAAATTTCAATACTTTGTCGATTTTAAATCATCACCTAAAATCTGAAAAAAATCCACAACAACTCAAGCATGCTTTGGATTCTTCCTTCAAGGCCTTTGGTATTACGCCT
>JBIJBR010000201.1:0-3400 GCA_044345135.1 Vampirovibrionales bacterium | reverse complement strand
CGCCTTGATGAATATCTGGGGCGTATAAAATAATAGGGGTACAGTCTGCACTAAAAACGACGGCGGGGGAATCGGGCGCATCCACCCAAATCGCATCCACTTCGGCGTGACGATGCTGACTGACGCGAATATAATCTCGCCCGTGAACTTGGGTGGGAAAAGTCAAGGCCTCTAAATCGGGATTCATGCCGAATGCGTTTAAACCGCTTAAGCGATGGGCATCTAAGCGCATCGGATCCGCTTCACTTCCCGCCACATAATCAGGACGTGTTGAAAATCCGTACCGCAACTTTTGGGCATATAAATCCAATAAAACAGAAGCCATTGGGGGCATGAGTCTACCTGCTTTTAGGTTAATCTTTTTTCAATTTTTGAAGGTACCAATTGACTTTTTGGCGAAGCACATCACCCACATCATCTGCTTTGACTTTGGGGTCCCACGGCAGTTGGTTAATATCGATTTTTCCCGCACTATCGGTACCTGGGTGCTTTTTCCCAAATTCGTAATGGGTATAAATACTGTCTTCGTTGATGGCAATGCCGTAATGTAAGCAACATCTTGCTATTTCTTCACAGGCGCGTTCAAAACTTTCTTGGGTAAAGGTGCCATATTTATAGCCTTTGGGTCCGCCACAGACGGCAATCCCAATCGTAAAGCTATTACCCCCCCCACAATGAGCGGCGTATTTGTCTCGATTCGTCAACGATTTTCCATTGGCTTCGGGCTTATACTTGCCTAAGTGGATACTGCCATCGCCTGCGCAAATAAAATGGTAATGCTCTTTATCCGTCGCATTGGGTTTGAGTCCACCTGCTGTCCAATGCAAGCAGATTCGTTTTAATTGAGGCGGTACAGGAGGCATTTAAAAATGTCCTTATAGTTTAAAATAATATCATCCCACTGTTTTACCCTTTGATTTTCTCATAGTTGGGATAAAACGGCAAGATTTTATCCAAAAAAAAGGAGACTTGTAAAAGCCCCCCTGAACTATAAATAAAAAGTAATTTTTACATTGAGTGGTGGGTTTTAACCTATTAAGTTGAGTTTTTTTCCGTGACCTTCCCGTTGAACAGAGGGATTCAAATTTTCTGAAGAGGACACACCCAAGAAGGGCATTAAACCCGAATTGGGATTGACGGTTAAATCAAGCGACGCTTTAATGGAAGGTTGTTTGTTTTGGGTGGAATTCACAGGCTTTTGCACATTACTATGGAGGTTGGCACTACGTGGGCTATTCATCGTGTAATAACAGTTCATCGACATAAGAAGGTGTTTCCTATAGGTGAAGGACTTGAGGTTAAACGAGTGAAATTGGTCTCTTCCACACCTGTTACTCTACAATAGACTATATGGCGTTTTGATGACAGCTTGTCTCCTTTTTCATGACATTTCAAAAGGATTTGATTTCGTTACAAATAATACAAAGACAGTATATTTATTAAACTTTATCCCAAGGGCTTCGATATTAGGACAAAGTATAAAATGGTATACCTTGTGCAAGCAATATGGGTGAAGCAGCATGTTTGAATTTTCTGTAAAATCTGTCAATAGCTCTTTTGTGGGATTTACCTTGGCGGAACTCATTATTTCAATGGGTATTGTGGGCTTGGTGATTCTCCCTGTGATGTTAACGTCCACGACGGTGATGAGTAAGGGCCTAGTGAAGTCTTCGGCACACTATAAAACCAATACGCAACTCAATAATTTATTTAACGATATCAATAATGTGTTTGACAATAGCTCCGCAGTCGTGGCCCCCGCAACCACACTCTTTGCGAACACTGCTTGGCAACCCGCTCAAGAATTTGAGCTCACGTATTACAACGCCAATATGGCCCGTGCAGAAAAAATGGCGTATCATTTGGAAGAGGTGAATTCTAAATGGTATTTAAATAAGGTACAATACAGTGTTCCCAGTGGGAATGAAAATGTGACGGGGACTGTCACCAAGACGAAGGTTTCTCCCTATTCCAATTTAAATATCACTCAAGTGGAGATTAAAAACAATGGGCTTGCGCCTAGTTTTTCTTATTGCATAGACAGTACCAACTGCACCAATACCTTAGCGAGCTTAACGCCTGATTATATGCAACGTGTGCAGTCTGTAAAACTGAATATGGCGGGTTTACAGGTGACGGCAAAGGATATTGCTCCTACAGAAGGGGCCTTTACGACAGGTAATAAAGTATTTAATTTAGGCAGTAAATATCAAAAAGAATCTTCTGGAGATTTATATAGCGCAAGCTTTTTAAAAAGTGTTCCCCTCACTCAGCTGTATGGTGTGAGTGATGTCAGTGATATAGATCCTTTAACGGCGTCTGTACAAGAAGCGAGTCAAAGTTCTTTGGTCATGGCTTCACGTAATACGACTACGGTTATTTCTAATCCAGAAGGTTCACCGACTGAAATTGGACAAGGGTCTGGTTCTATTGCGTCTACAGGCATTAAAATCGAGCGTATTGTGGCCGATACATTAAGAGGCACCTATGCGTTTGTAGGGACGGATACTTTGGCAAGCCCCAATACCACCAAACTTTATTTTTATGACGCGAATACGGATGTTATTGAAGTGATTTCGAATATGGTTAAACCTTCTGGTGCGTTAAAGCCTGCAGATTTTGAAGATTATCCCTTGGCGATTGATGAATTAACAGGGCGGGTGTTTTGGGTGAGCGATACAAAAGATAATATCATTGGATCGACAGCGGCAACGAATCCTTTTGCTAAAACCTTAGGACTTAGCGACACGCTCTTTTTATTGGGGTGGGACCCCTACCAGAGAGAATTAGGACGATTTATTGTGGATGTTAAAGGCGCCAGTTGTGGGGTGGGAAATTGTGAAATCACGAACTTACAATACACCTTAATTCCTGACCATAGAACAGGCACTTTATGGGCATTGCTCGATAATGCGGGCATAGGTAGTGCAGGAAAAACTTTGGTTTTAGCGATTGATACCAACAAAATTGTAACAAGTACGGAAACGCTTTTGAGTGATGTTGCTGGTGCATCGGGCTTGGATTACATCAATAGTTGGGATCAAACCGCTGGCAGTACTTCTGATTCTGGAGACATCTATTTGGGGGCCAGTACAAATTCTAAAACAGCTTTAGTGCGCTTGAAATCCTATCGTAATGGAAGCAATGTAAAGCAATACTTAAAAGCCGTTGTCGCTACGGACGGTGCACAGGCATACGGATTGGATGATGCGGCTAAGGCACAAAGAATGACCAGTTTAGTGACGGTCAATGACGATTTAAACAAAGCGGTTATTATGGATAAGGATGGTTTATTTTTGGTGACTGATGGACCTGCATTTTCAAGTCTGACATCGAGAAGTACTGAAACAGGGAGTACAACGGGGTGTCATCGTTCTTATGGGGATTCTTTTCAACCCCG
>JBIJBR010000198.1:0-3445 GCA_044345135.1 Vampirovibrionales bacterium | reverse complement strand
AAAATGAGACGGGAATGGTAGACATCCGTCATGGCATCATTACTGAGGCCAATGCGAATCAGGTCTGCTGAATGTTCTAGGGGAACAGCGATTGTTGAAACCGTTGGGTTGGAAGGCGCTTGGGGGGTTGTTTTAATCATGGAGGCATTACATTGCGCGAGCTTAGGTAAGCCCATACACCAAAGCAAAAGCAGGCCCAAGCAAAGCGATCCCCATTTTATCCACAACGGCATTGGCGACAGTTCCCTTCTTATCATGATACCGTAATTATAGCATAAGGCAGCCCTGATAATTTATTAGAGAGATTTATAAAGAGATACTTAAAATAACAATCTGCTCTTTAAAATCCATGCTACAGTAAACGAATCTTCACGTTTTAGTTGACCAGCAATTAAAAAGGATACCTTCATGACGACTCAAGCCACACAGACAAAATCCCTTTATACCCCTACGGCCCAAGCCTTGGGTTTACAGGAAGCAGGTTTTACGGACTACGTTCACGCCTTAGAACAAGTCTTTCGTAATACCTATGATTTATATTTAAAGAGTCTTTTTTATCACTGGAATTTCAAGGGGACTTCTTTTTTGTCGGTGCATCCTTTTTTAGAAGAACAGTATACGTGGCTCGCCGCCAATTTGGATGCTCAAGCCGAACGATTACGGATTATTGGACTGCCGAGTCGTTTGCCTCACCGATTGGGCCAGGCACAGTTGGGCTTGCCTGATGAGGTGCCTGCTCATGATGATTTATTCATACAAGTGCGAGACGATCACTATGTGGTGATTCGTGCTTTGCGCAAGGCGATTGAGGCTGCCGAAGGGGTGGGAGATGTGGTGTTGGTGGATTTACTGACCACGACGCTTCAACAGCATGAAAAAGCGGCGTGGTTCTGTGACGTGAATCGTTCGCGCTAAAGCGAATACCATTTAAACGTTTAAAAAGCTTGTCTAATAACGCGTTCCACGTGCGGTAATTACATGGTGATACGCGGATTTGGCGAGGGTGCCTTCCCCCTCTACGATTAAAATAGGCGGAGCAATCCACCATTTGAAGACACTGGCTTGCATGCGTTGAAAGAACTTGTCTACCCACGCCGATTTTTGGGCGGGGCTTAGGCTTCCTTCCGTAGGGGTCCAGCTCCACGTGAGGGTTTTTAAATCATCTGCCGAAGCGCCGTGGGCTTCAATCCGCCAGATGAGTTCATCAATCACCTCATACGGCATTAAGGCTTCTTCTGCGGTCAGCAGTTTCCCCGTTTCAGGATTAATGGCCAAGTCCGCCCCCGAAGGACGCTCCACCACATTGTGGGGGATTATCCCCCCAAACTGTTGATTCATCCAACGGGCCAAGGCACGTACCTTGGTTTTACACAGATCCCCCAAGGGTGCTAAAGCCCCTGACATATCCCCATTGACGGTGGTATAGCCCATGTAAAATTCACTTTTGTCGCTGGTGGCAATGGGTAGCGCGTGATAATCATTGGCGATTAATCGCAGTAAGGTGGCGCGACTCATGGCTTGCACGTTGTCTTTGGCAAAACTACTTGTAGACGCACTGCCCCATCGCGCGTCTAAAACCATGCGTTGGGTTTCAATACCGCCTAAAAAGGTGGATTGTAGCGGGGTAATCGGTATGCTTGCCCAAGCGATGCCTAAATTTTCCGCTAGTTTTTGAGCATCGGCTTCATTGTCTTTAGGCGTTAAGGCAGACGGAAATCCAAAGGCAAAGACATGCGCTTCCCCTAGGGCATGGGCCAGTAATACCGCCGTGACTGCAGAATCTAAGCCTCCTGAAAGTCCTAAGACGGCCCGCTTAAAACCACATTTTTGAAAATAGTCTCGAATGCCACAACATAAGGCGAAATAGGTACGCGCCAAGTCCGTCGTTTCATAGGGATCAAACAGATCTTCGGGCGCGCTACGCTGTGAACATTCTACATGAGGCACCCATGGGGCTTGATATTGAAATCGTGTGTCACTAAGATGATGTAAGGTGATCTGTGTTTCAAATAAGGGGGCGCGACTCTGTAATGTTCCTTCTGCAGAAAGTAAACGAGAGCCCCCATCAAAAATGAGCTCATCCACCGCACCGACTTGATTCACATATAAAAGGGGGAGCTTAAAGTCTTGCGTCACTTGCTGAAATAAGGCTTGACGGCGGTATTCTTTTCCTGAACGAGAAGGCGATGCCGAAACATTAATAAGCAAATCGGGCTGTCCCTGATTTAAGTATTCGACGATGCCGCCTGCATACCAAGGGTGTTGATTGGGTTCTTTCGCCCATAAATCTTCACAGACGGTAATGGCCACTTTCACCCCATGGAGACTGACGCAACCGTAGTTGTCTAGGGGATCTAAAACGGCAGAAGATGCGGTGTTTCGAAAGCGTTGTACCCCCATTTGATTGGCCACCTCAAAGACACGAAAATCTTCAAATTCATGATAATTGGGTAATAAGCTTTTACGTACCACCCCTTGGATTTGTCCGTCTCCTAAAATGGCGACACTATTATAATAAGGTCGCCCCCATGCTTCTCCCCAGCCCGCTTTCATATCATAACGACGTTCCGCAAAACCGACCAAAACCCTTGTGTGACCCGATAGTTGAGCCAAACGCTGAACTGCGGCTTCATTGTCTTCGACAAGCTTGGGAAAACGTAAAAGCATGTCTCGTAAGGGGTAGCCTAATAAAGTTTGTTCGGGGAAGACGAGGATATCCACCCCTAAAGCCTCTGCAAAGGCTAGACCTAAGGCGACCAATCGTTCATTAGACACGACATCCCCCACGGCAGGATTACACTGCAGGCTGGCCCATACGCCTTGGTGTCGAAAGCATCCTTTAAAACGAGAGAGGACCCAAGCATTGAGTGTTTCGATTGCTTCCCACGCATGAACAGCCGCATAGAGAGACCATTCTTGGCATAAAAAGGCCAAAAAGGCGGAGCTTTTTAGGCGTTTTTCTTGCGCCTCCCAATACTCAAAAACCGCTTCTGGGGAGGCTTCTAGGGTAAGCGAAGCGGTGATCGGTTGAGAGGAGAAATGCGATCGCCATGGATAGGGAAACGCGTAAGCCGTATGATTTTGAGAGGGGGAGCATTTTTTCAAGGGAGGAGGCCTCAGACGTTTAGCGTTTCTTCCACATCAATACAACGGCTGCGATTAAGACGATGAAAACGGAAAGCCATAAAACGAGGGGATAAATTTTCTCTAAACCAAAGGTTTCTAGCGTGTGTAATTGTAAAAGGGTTTTACCTAAGGCTTTATTGCCTAAAATTTCTTTCGCCACAGTAAAAGCGGCTCCCGTTGTGGCCGTCCATAATAAGGGTAATAAAATTAAGCTCCCGACAAGTTTATGAAGTTTTAAGGCTTTCACTTTAATGTTCATCGGTAAAAGAACTCCTTCAGGATGATAAGAAATTATGAGCTTCAGTATACTTTAAAATAT
>JBIJBR010000036.1:0-10601 GCA_044345135.1 Vampirovibrionales bacterium | reverse complement strand
TAATGAGCTAATGATAACATCTAAGAATAGTGTATGTAAAACAAAATCACCCTTCAAGCTAAGAATCTTTCGCGTCGGGATCTTCCGCTTCAATAATTAAAAAGTCTAAAATTTCTTCTCGTAAAAAATGGGGCAATTCTTCCACGTCGAGTAAGAGTTTTAAGGCAGGCATTCCTCCAATTTGATAAAGCACGGCCAAAGCCGCGTGAGCCACTTCCATGTTTTCATCAAACAAACGTTGATGGAGCAAGGGCAGGTGTGAGGCATCTCCAATGGAACCAAGGGCTTCAATCGCGGCCAAGCGAATGGAAGAAGCAGGGTCCCCGATCGCACTTAAGATGCCTGTTAAGGCTTTTTCGCGATCTGGGCGGGACAGGCCATCTTCCGCCACTAATTTGCTGACGGCATCCAAAATGCCTTCAATTAAAAACTGGCATTTTTCTCGGACGCCCTTCTTGGATTCAAATAAATCGAGTAAGGGGGCCAAGGCGCGAATGTCCCCTAATAACCCTAAGGCTTTGACGGCGGATTCCTGTAAATAGAGCGATGATTCTTTTTCATCTTTTAGTAAACGCAATAAGGGTTGTACGGCCTTGGGGTTTTTTAAGCGACCTAAGGCTTCTGCCGCTTCTAAGCGAATGCGGTAATTGGTTTGGTTGTCGTTTAACACCCCCATAAGGGCCACGATAGACGACTGATTATTCAATAAGCCCAAAAAGCGAATACTGCTACAACGAAGCTTAATAATCGCTTCTTCTTCCAGCAAGGCACGGTAGTCGGTGGTACGTTCAAATAAGGCGATGCCTGTGGCCAGTGCTAAATCGACCAAGGTGTCTTGTAAGCAAAACGCACGAACTTGACCCAGTAACTGAACCAAGGCCTGCACGAGTTCAACGTCTTGGCTTTGCCGAAGTAAATTCACCAATTGCGGTAAAATTTGAAACCCTGACGACCCTTGCGTATGGGGCTTGATGCGCTTGAGGGTATCGAGCTTTTTCGCCAAGGGGACTTCCGCACTTTGAAGCGCTTCCAACATGGGGAGCCATGCGGGCAATAAGTGTTGCACTTCCGCCAGTAATTCATCTGCCTGAGAACGTTCCTGAGCAGATGGTTGGGACGAAGCATCTTCAGAAGGAGACCCCTGAATCATGAAAGAAAGTTCCCAATTCTACGAAACAATGGCGGTAACTGTCTTTAGTGTAGCAAGATATCCCTAAAAGTCAAGCCTAGGGGGCGTTTCTCCTGACTTAAGGGTACTATTTTAAATTTTCCCTTGTGCAACTTTCGTCGGGTCAACAAGTGGGAAAAGTGGAGCATCATAATAATATGGATTTGGAACTGTTTGGGGTGGAGTAGGCTTGATCCCATTTAGGTGGGAATAGACCAGTTTGTTCAGCTTGTTTGATTAACCTATCGCTGGCAGTATCACCTAGTGCATTACACTGATTTTCAGTAATGGGAGCCCGGGAGAGAAGAGTGTGTGTAGGGCCCTGCTTTAGGTAGCAAAATCCAATTTCTTCACTCGCATGTGCGACCGTTGGACTTATTATTTTTAAGATTATTGCCAACGAGGTTAATTTTTTTTGCAATATTTAGAGAAATTCATTGTTTGTCCTTTTTACCTTTTAAATTCATATTTAAGCCTGTAGAGACAGTGTTTATTTTTAAGTTAGCATTTCAAAGTAAAAATACAAGCCCTCTGAAATAAAAGGGCTTGTATTCATTAGCGTCTTATTCAGGTTGAATCCAGCTGTATTGAAACGGCTTAGACGGTCGCTTTGGTTTTTTGATTGGCGGCATTCATCGCAGAACCCGCTTTAAACCACGCCACTTGTTCACTGGCATAACTATGAACCAACGAAATCATCCGCGTGGAGCCATCTGCTTTTTGAATCTCTGCCGTGACTTCCGACTGTGGGGCCAATTGTTCCAAGCCTGTCAAGGTGACGGTGTCATCAATACTGATGTGATTATAGTCGTCCTTATTTTTGAAGGTTAGGGCGAGCACGCCTTGTTTCTTCAAGTTGGTTTCATGAATGCGGGCAAAGCTACGCGCAATGACGGCTTTGACCCCAAATAAACGAGGCGACATGGCTGCATGTTCGCGACTAGAGCCTTCGCCGTAGTTTTCATCCCCTATAATAATGGAACCATTCTGTGCTTTCAGCGATTTGGCTTTTAAGGCCCATGCGGAAACAGGCCGTTCTGTACCGTTAATGACCATTTGGACGGGTTCAGCAGGCTTGCCTGTAGACGCGTCCACCGCGGTGAGCAATAGATTATGACTAATCCCCGTTAAGTGGCCCCGTAAAGGCAACCAATAACGCCCTGCGGGGGAGATGTGATCCGTCGTGGTTTGGCCTTGCGTTTTCACCAAAATCGGAACCGCGGTAAAGTCTTTTTGAGTATTAAAAGCCGTAAAGGGCTTTAATATTTCCAAGCGATGACTTTGGGGATCCACCACCACGGTGAGGTGTTCACGCTTTTCAAGGGGGGGCGTATAGCCTTCCCAGCTAATGGTGAAGCCTGCTTCAGGAATGTCAGACGCGGTGGGGACAGGGAGCTTCTCACCATTTAATTCATCCGTAATGGGATTAAAACGGGTGGAACCGGCCAAGGCAAAGGCGATGACCAAGTCAGGGCTTCCAATAAAGGACAAGGTATCCGTACAGCCGTCATTGCGTTTGGGAAAGTTACGGTTGAAGGAGGTAATAATCGCATTTTGTCCTTCAGGAATATTACTGCGGTCCCAATTGCCAATACAAGGTCCACAGGCATTGGCCAGCACCACGGCACCCAAGCGTTCAAAGACGTCCATAATACCGTTGGCTTTAATGGTTTCAAAGACTTGAATCGACCCTGGGGTAATAAACAAGGGGGCCTTAAGGGAAAGCCCACGTTCTAAGGCGGCTCGCGCAATCACAGCACAGCGTTCCAAATCTTCATAGCTGGAATTGGTGCAAGACCCAATCAGTGTGGCACTAAAAACTTCGGGCCATTGATTGGTGGTGACTTCTTCAGCAAAGGCGGAAAGTGCTCTGGCACGGTCAGGGCTATGGGGACCGACTAAATAAGGTTCCAAGGCGTCTAAATCAATTTCAATAACTTCATCAAAATACTGAGCAGGATTCGCGTAGACGTCGGCGTCTCCTCGTAAATCTTCGGCGTATCGATTCGCTAAATCAGCAATGTCGGCACGTTCTGTGGCACGAAGATAACGTTCCATACTCGCATCATACGCAAATAAAGAAGTGGTTGCTCCCAGTTCGGCGCCCATATTGGTGATGGTGCCTTTTCCCGTACAACTCATGGCCAACGCCCCTTCACCAAAGTATTCGACAATTTTGTTGGTGCCGCCTTTGGTGGTCATCATTTCGAGCACTTTGAGAATCACATCCTTGGGGGAAGTCCAGCCACTTAGTTTTCCTTTTAAGTGAATCCCCACCATTTTGGGCGCTCTCACATCCCACGTTAAACCCGCCATCACATCTGCTGCATCGGCGCCCCCTACTCCAATGGCGACCATGCCTAGGCCCCCTGCATTAGGGGTGTGGCTGTCTGTCCCTAGCATCATGCCCCCAGGGTATGCGTGCTTTTCTAGGACCACTTGGTGAATAATCCCACTGCCTGGTCCCCAGAAGCCCATGCCGTATTTCTTAGCAGCAGATTCTAAAAAGTCGTAGACTTCCTTATTCTCTTCGTTGGCTTGGCGCATATCAATATCTGCCCCAACTTTTGAGCGGATCAAGTGGTCGCAATGCACGGTAGAAGGCACCGCAACGGTATCTCGACCGGCTTGCATGAACTGTAGAATGGCCATTTGTGCCGTGGCGTCTTGCATGGCCACACGGGCGGGGCGTAAAGAAAGCATCGAAACTCCTCGCTCTAGCGAATCAAGGCGTTGAATATCATCGATATGGGCAATCAATATTTTTTCAGCCGTTGTCAAGGCAGCACGACCGAGTTTTTCTTTGGCCAAGGCTATTTTTTCATGTGCGGCTTCATAATGCGCGTGAATGCGTTTAAGGTTTTCTGATTGATTCTCCATGAGTAGGATTTCCTTTATACAGGTTATTTGAATGATACTGCGACTAACCATGACGACCAATGATTTCCTTTATTATAGCCTTAAAACTAAAAAACGGCTTCTTTTAACCTCAAAATCGCGCAACAAAAAAGCCTCCCTTTTAATGTGGAGGCTTTATGGTGGGCGCTCACGGACTCGAACCGTGGACCACCTGCTTGTAAGGCAGGCGCTCTACCAACTGAGCTAAACGCCCTTCACCATTGAAAACAATAGTATCGCATCCAGTTAAGAATGCAAGCCCTTATTCATTAAAATCTAAAAGTGCTTTATTCTTTTAGTCGCGAGCCTCGACAATGGAAACTTGTTGAATTTGAACGGCTTCTATGGCGTCTAAAACTTTCATGCTGGTGGCATGCAAGGCTTTAGGATGCAAACTCAGCACCACGCCTTCGGGGAATTGAGGCTTAAGGGTTTTTAGGGTTTTAATTAAAGAACCCTTGGCGCTTAAGGGGGCATCATTCACTTGAATTTGATTGTTAGCCAGTACCTTAATCTGTATCACTTTTGTCGCCTCTTGATTTTCGCTGTTTTCAGACAAACGAGGCAACTGAAGACTGAGGCCTTGATTATTCAGGAGAGGTGCGACCACCATCATAATAATTAACAGCACCAAAAAAATATCGGTGAGTGGGGTAATATTGATTGAATCAAACTGTTTAAGGGGTTTGGTTTTCGCCATGGGGTAAGCTTCCTTCCTTCGTCGGGGCTGCTTCGCTGCGGGCTTCAAAAACCAAGCGTTCGACACCCGTATTCGCAATGGCTTTCATCACCGCTAAAATCGCTTTGTTGGTGCTGGCTTTGTCGGCTCTGAGTAAGACTTTCGCTTCGGTAACGGTGGGCAGTAGGGATTTAATGGCTTCGCAAAGCCCTTCGATGGCAACGGCTTTGCCTTCGAGCAAATAGGCTCCTTGGGCGGTGACTTCCACCGTGAGCAGATGAGGGCTTAACGCTTTGCCATGTTCAATAGAAGGCAATTGAATCTCGTTATTTTTTTGTATCATGACAGGCGCCACCACCATCATAATAATCAAGAGTACCAAGAAAATATCGGTGAGTGGGGTGATATTAATTTCGTCAAAGCGCTGGATTTTGCTCGTCATCGTTGAAGGCCTTTCTGGTCAAGGTTTAAGCGTGTAAGGCTTGTGCGAAAGGGGCTTGGTTTTCTGAAGAGGCCGTACTTTGTAGATCCGTCGACGACAATAACACCAGTTTTAATAATTGAAAGTCACTTTCAAAGGCTTCGACTTTGGATCGAAAATAATTGTTGGCAATAACGGCGACAATCGCGACCCCTAAACCAAACGCGGTAGCAATTAAGGCAGAGCCGATGCCAAACATCACTTGAGACGCCTGCCCTGTCGACGTATTCGCCATTTCCCCAAAGGTCAATAAAATGCGGATAACCGTTCCCAATAAGCCCAAATAGGGGGCCACCGTTCCCACGGTTCCCAGCACGTTTAACCCCTGTTCCAAACGGCGAACGCCTAAGGCCAAGGTAATGTCAAAGGCACTTGCAAAGGCTTTGGCATCTTTGGGGTGTTGGCGTAGAAGCTGAATCCCTTCTTGGCTCACCCGCCCTAAAATGCCCCCTAATTGTTCGCTTAAGGCAAGGGCATTGTCGTAATTCTGTTTCGCGAGTTCTCGCTGTAAGCGTTGGACGAAAGATTCTAATTCGCGTTGCTGACTTTTGAAAAAGCTCAGGCGCTTGACAATCACACTCCCCGTAATGACAGACGCAACAATAATCGGGAGCAAAACGGCCCAGTCATGCTGCACGGTAAAGACGAGTAATTTAAAATCCATGGGAGCGACTCCTTTTGAAGCATCGTATTGAATAGTTCTAGTATATCGGATTCTTAAGAACTTGGGTAGCCGTTTAAGCCGTGAAATAGATTGCCGTCGGATTTTAAGGGGTTACATTTGTAACAGTTTGTGGTTTTTCTGTAAAGTTCTTTAAAAATAGGGCTCCTCTTTTTAGTGTTTTTCATATAATCACGTTTTATACTTTACAAAATCATGAGGAAACGGCTTTTGATGCAGCTTAGTCGCGGATTTACCCCCCTTGCGTTACCTTCACGTGTACCCTCCACCCAGCGCGTCGGGAGTAGTAATGTTGAACTAAAATGCTTGCGGCTATGGGGAAAATTTCAAGCACTGGCCGAAGGAGAGCTTGACTTTGGCCAAGGGACCGTGCAAGAAATTGTATTGGCTTTACAGGAATGCGGTGTAAGACTTGCAGAGATTGAGGAAAGATGGAAAGTTACCAAACAATCGCGATTCTCATTGAAGGACCACTCAAGTCAAGGAGATCTGTATCTAAGATCCCAAGAACTTGAACCAGATTCAGAAGACGTGGAGTTTAAAAGGTACCAGGGCGGGAATTACATTATAAAAAAAGAACCAGCTAAACCATGGTTCACAAGAACAGATTCCAAATAATGGGAGCCACTCTCTACGCTATGAGTGGTGGAGAATGATGGAGCTGGCTTCCTTTGTGCTAAAGTAAAGCAAGCACTACGAATGACTCGATGAAATAAGGATCTTCGTCATGAATTTTCTATGGCTTTTACCCCCTTTACTCGGCATTACCTTATTACTCAGCACGGTCTGGTGCTTTTCTAGTCACCGTTTTCAGGTCGATTGGGGATTAATTCTTCGCGCCATGGCCTTACAAGTCTTACTCGCCGTGGTCTTTACGCAGTTGCCGCAAGCCCAAGTCGCCATTTTTTCCGTGGGGCAAGGCATCGAACAGTTGCAGTACTTTGCGAATCAAGGGGCGGCCTTCGTTTTTGGGGGATTTGTCTCCAAACCGCAGGCCTTGCTGTCTTTATTTGGGGCGGAAGGGGGCTTTGTGTTTGCCTTGAAGCTCTTACCTGTTTTGGTCTTTGTGGCCACTTTGGTGTCTATGGCGTATTATTTAGGGATTTTACAAGTCGTGGTTCAAGTCGTGGCACGCGTGGTGAATGTTTTGTTAGGGGTTTCAGGCGCGGAGGCTTTATCAAATTGCGCGAGCGTGTTTGTGGGGCAAGTGGAAGCACAACTCTTGGTGAAGCCTTATTTAAAACGTGTGACTTCTTCTGAATTATTGTCGATGATGTCAGGGAGTTTTGCCTGTATTTCAGGGGGCATAATGGCGGTTTACATCGGCATGGGGATCCCCGCAGGCTATTTATTAACCGCGTCTATGATGGCGGTTCCCGCGAGTTTTGCGGTCTCTAAAATTTTGTTGCCTGAAACGGAAACCCCCGTGACGCAGGGACAAATTCATTTGCCTATTGAACGAAAAGCGGTGAACTTGATTGATGCCGCGGCTCAGGGCGCGTCTGAAGGCTGGCATATTGGCGTGAGCGTTTTGGCCATGCTGATGGCCTTTATTGCCTTGGTGGCTTTTGCGGATGCAGGCTTGGCGCTTTTCGGGAAACAGCTCGTGGCATGGGGACTACCTGCTCAACTCTTTGGCTTGACCTTAGACCACTTAAGTTTTTCGATGATTTTGGGGCGTTTATTTTACTTTGTCGCCTTGGCCTTAGGGGTGCCTCCGCAAGATGCGCTCAGCGCGGGGAGCCTACTGGGCACGAAAATGGTGATCAATGAATTTGTGGCCTATGCCAAGTTGATCACCTTGATGAAAAGCCATACGCTTGCCCCCGTGACCGAAGCCATTCTGGCGGTGGCGTTATGTGGATTTGCCAATTTAGGCTCTATCGCCATTCAGTTGGGGGGGATTGGTGCCATGGTCCCTGAACGCCGTGGGGATATTGCACAACTCGGTTTTAAAGCGATGCTTTGCGGGACGGTCGCCTCTTATCTTTCGGCGACCATTATGGGGGGGCTGTTTTATATGAACCATTTAGCCAATGTCCCGTCATGGTCTCCCTTGGCGTTGGTCTTTCTTTGTGTGCTTGCCCTGATTGCCAGTCATTTATTCCCTCGTCCCCCTCGTGACGGCTCTGCCCAAATGCCTCCCGTGACCGAGGAACCTCCTTTACCGAAGCCTTTAGCGCCCTCTCCGTTTCCTTTTCAAGCACGGCTGTCTTCACTCAAGCCTCTAAAGTTTTGAAGGGTGAAGGACGAGGCTTTTTTGAAACTGCTTCGCCGCTTCAATTTGCGTGGTATTGAGAGTGGCTTCGAGTGTTTGCCGAAGCTTTTTTGCTTTTTTAAAATGTTGGGCTTCTGCTTGCATTAGGCATCCTAGGGCTTTGACCACATTTTTGGAAGTGCCTAAGCCCGTTTCATACATTAATCCTAATTTATACTGTGCCAATGCCTCGCCGTGTGTGGCTGCAAATTCATAATATCGAAAGGCCTGCTTTAAATCAGGCGGGGTGCCTGTTCCCGTGGCATAGGTCATGCCTAAAGCGGTATAGGCGGGAAGATAGCCTTGTTTACTTGCATTTTGGTATAGCATAAGGGCTTCTTTTAAGCGGGGGGGACCGCCACGACCGGTCTGATAGAGCTGAGCTAAAGTAAATTGGGCGATGGCATCTCCTTGCTTGGCTGGTTTTTCAAGCCAGCGACGCGCCTCTACATCATTTCGCTGCGCTTTACTTCCATTGGCGTAGAGCATGCCCAATTGCGTTTGTGCCTCTCTATGGCCTGCTTCACTGGCGAGGATAAGATAATGTTCGGCCATTTTTAAATCTTTCGGCACGCCTTGCTTCCCACGGCTATAGAGCAGGGCACTTTGGTATAAGGCTTGAGCGTCTCCTTGAGTGCCAGAAGGAGCTTCCGCATGAACGACTACATTTAAAGCCCCCCTCTCATAGATTCCAAGTAGGAGCAAGACTGTAAAAAACGGGAGTATGATCCAAAAAAGGCGCAGGGGCTTCTTTTTTGTAACAGTATGTAACGAATTGCCTATGTTTTGTAAATAAATCAAGTAAGTGTTCAAAGTACCCTCCTTGTCATTTTCAGGCCGGCGCGTATACTGGGTTCTACACACTTTTTTATTAAACTTTATTGAACTTATTTTTTTGGGTAAGGAAAGCAAAACACATGGAGTCTTAAATGCTCACCCCTTGTAACCATTGGTTACAAGGGATTTTTTTAGATTCATTTTCAGAATAAGGAATCGGAATGATGAAGCGCTTTTTCAAGGGGTTATTCGGATAGACGCGTTAAAATTTCAGGCCCTGCTTCGGTAATGGTGATGGTGTGTTCATAATGCGCCGCAGGTTCGTGATCAATGGTGACTACCGTCCAGCCATCTTCTAAAGTTTTGACTTGGTTCACGCCGCCTGTAAACATGGGTTCAATGGCCAAACAATTGCCTACTTCAAGCAAAGGACCACGTTCTCCCGTGTCGTAATTATGAATAAAGGGTTCTTCATGTAGTTTATGTCCCACACTATGGCCCCCATATTCACGAACCAATCCAAAGCCATACGTGTCATTCGTGCGCTCTACCGCAGCGGAAATATCTTGCAAGTGGTTGCCTGCAATGGCTTGAGCAATGGCATTAAAAAGGGCTTCTTCTGTACATTGCATAATGCGTTGTTTTTTTTCATCGATGCTTCCCACCGCTACAGTAAGTGCCGCATCCGCAATGAGTCCTTGATAGGTGGCACCGACATCCACCGAAATAATATCGCCTTCTTCTAAAATACGGTCGGCTCGAGGGAAGCCATGGACCACTTCATCATTGACGGAAGAGCAAATGGTAAAGGGAAAACCATGATAGCCTTTAAACGTGGGGAAGGCCCCTTCTTGACGAATCAAGGCTTCTGCGGCGGTGTCGATGGCTAAGGTATTAACACCAGGTTTTACCATTTCACGGACCAATAAATGAACCCGTGCGACAATTTGTCCTGCCTTGCGCATTAATTTTAAATCATGTCGAGATTTTTTATTGATGCGTTTGGCACCACTGAGATGAATCCCCATATTTTTGCATCCTTATTTTTAATTAAATCGTAAAGCCTAAATTTGTAAACAGAGTGTTCATCAAGCCTTTTAAGGAGGCCGTGACGGTGTCAACGGATTGATTGCCATCCAAACGCATGAGTAGCCCCCGAGATTCAAAGGCTTCTAAAATGGGGAGAGTCTCTTGATTAAAACCCGTTAAACGAACTTTTACTTTTTCAGGTTGGTCATCCACGCGGTGCTCTAAGTGAGTGCCTCCACAGTGGTCACAAATCCCTACTTGTGTCGGGGGCTGACTTTTTAGATTATAAATGGCTCCACAATCGGCACAAATACGACGATTGGCCGCCCGTTCTTCAATCACCGCATAGGGGACGTCCAAGTAAATGGCGGCGCCTATTTTGGCCCCCGTGGACTCACACATCGCCAGTAACGCATCGGTTTGATCACGATTACGAGGAAACCCATCTAAAATAAAGGCAATGGGGCGACCTACTACACGCTTTTCAGGCAATTGCTTTTCGATCCCTACCTTGAGTACATCAATAACGGTATCAATATCAACCAACAATCCTTCGGCTAAGCGTTTTTTCACTTTTTGACCTAAGGGACTGTCGTCTTTGGCAATGACGCGTAACATACTTCCCATATC
>JBIJBR010000196.1:0-3467 GCA_044345135.1 Vampirovibrionales bacterium | reverse complement strand
GTTTTTAAGCCAAAAATTGCGACAAAAGATATTTTGGCTTTTTCTAGAAATATGGCGATTATGATTCGTGGGGGGATCCCCATTACAGAGGCTCTACTTTATTTTGAAAATTTTTCAGATAATATTACGTATAAAATGATGATTCAAACGCTTCGTAAGGATTTATTAGGAGGGCTTCCTTTTTCTGAAGCTTTGGCTAAATTTCCAGAAGCCTTTAGTGATATTTTTGTGAACTTGGTGAAGGCGGGTGAAAACTCAGGGGAATTAGATACCACTTTAGAACGTGTGTCTGATTTAATGGAACGTAGTGAAAAATTGAAATCAAAAATTGTATCCACCGCGATATATCCGTTGATTATTTTGGTCTTGGTGTTTATGGTCATGTTGTTAATGTTTTATTTTGTGTTACCTTCTTTTGAAAATATATACAAGCAACTGGGGATTGAATTACCTCTACTGACTAAAATCATGATTTTTTGCTCTAATGCTCTACGGGGGGGCTGGTTTATTAGTTTCCCTGCCATGGCTTTAAGTATTTGGGGGGCTTTGAAATTCTTATCAACGCCTTATGCAAAGCAACTGATTGATAAGAACAATGTCAAAATCCCTGTACTGAAAGAAGTGGTTCGTTTTGCCAATGTGTCTAGTTTTGTTTCGACCTTGGGCGTTTGTTTCACGGCGGGTATTCCGATTACAGAAGGGATTGATTTTGCCACCTCTACGGTGAATAATGAGGTGATTCGATCTGCTTTAGTCGAAGTCAATAAGCAAGTACAGACGGGGCGAAAACTAGGGACGGCTTTGGCAGAAACAGGGGTGATGCCTGAATTAGTCCTCTTGATTTTGGCGACAGGGGAAGAATCAGGGAACTTGGAACAATCCTTACAGACCGCCCAAGAATACCTTGAAAAAGAAGTAGATCAACGGATTGGTATTTTAATGACTTTTATGGAACCCTTACTCTTGCTCTTTTTAGGCGTGGTGGTGGGCACGATTGCCATGTCCATTTATATGCCCTTGTTTGGTATGTATGAACATATTGGTAGTTAAGCAGGTAATAGACGCGTGGGTACCGGCAGAGCCTGTTCAATAAGTGCACGTATGTCAGCCAGTCCTTTGGTGTGACTAAGGTCGATAGTTTCAGGATTGATTCCTGGTGCAGGCACCCAGATGAAGGGGACAGGATGGATGGTATGGGCCGTATGAGGGGTGGAGTCTGGCGTTCGCATGGATTCCCCATTGCCGTGATCCGCGGTGATAATGAGCGACGTGCCTATTACTTGGCAGGCTTGATAAATAAGGCCCAGTGCTTGATCCACCTGTTCAACGGCTTCGATAGTGGCGTTTTCATCTCCTGTATGGCCGACCATATCTACATTCGCGAGATTGGCGACTAAAAATGAAAATGCTTTAGAATCCAAGGCTTCAATGAGGGCGTGACTGATTTCAAACGCTCGCATGGCAGGGGCTTGATTATGGGTCAGAACATCTCGACGACTCGGTATTATGGTGCGGGTTTCGCCTGGTAAAGGGGTTTCGTCTCCGCCATTGAAAAAATAAGTGACGTGAGGATATTTTTCGGTTTCGGCGACATGAAACTGTGAAAGGCCTGCTTCTGAAATACGTTGCGCTAAGGTATCTTTTAAACAGATACGAGGGATAAAGGCTTCGACTTGGGGAAAGTCCCCATAGTCGACTAAACTGGCACAATAAAGATGAGAAGGGCGTGTACCTCGATCAAAGGCATCAAAGTCAGGTGATGCAAAGGCGGAGACGATCTGCTTCATTCGATCAGGTCTAAAATTTAAAAAGAGTACCACATCACCCGTTTCCATACCTTCATAGCTTAAATCGGTGACGGTCGGCAGGATGAATTCATCACTTAGGTCTTCCGCTAAGGCAAATTTAACCGCTTGTGTGGCTAAAAATTGTCGTTTCCCTTTGCCGTGCATCATGGCGTTAAAGGCGGCTTCGGTCCGTATCCAATGTTGATCTCGATCCATGGCATAAAAACGACCACTTAAGCTCGCCATCTGTGGGGCATCTAAATCATATAAGGCGCCTTCGACGTCTTCAACTATACCCATAGCGGTATAGGGCGGAATGTCTCGTCCGTCGGTAATACCATGAACCCTCAGGCGACCAGCTAAGCCTGCGTCATGGGTAAGTCCTAAGAATTCTGCCAAATGAGACAAATCACTATGCACGCCACCGGTGCTCAATAAGCTGATGAGGTGAAGCGTCCCACGAGACTGTTGAAGGTGTTGGCAAATTTTCGTCCAAAGTGGATGTGTTTTTAGCGTATCAGTTTCAATGAGATGGTCAATCGCCAGCCGAGGATGAGGAACCGCACGCCCTGCACCCATGGTCAAATGACCGACTTCACTATTGCCGACCACACCAAGGGGCATGCCCACTGCTTCACCATGGGCTTGCAGTAAAGTATGAGGGTAGGCCTCCCATAAGGCATCAAAATGAGGGGTACGTGCTTGCTCGATCGCATTGCCGTGGGATTCCGAAGACATCCCCCAGCCATCTAGAATCAGTAGACAAACAGAAGGGTTAGACATGTCACACCGCCTAATTGAATGAAGACTTAAGGCCTATAGGAAAAGGAAACGTTCAGTCGACTTAATGGACACGTTTCTGAACTTGGCTAAAGACCAATTCAACGGGCGTTTCACGTCCAAAAATTGAAATGGTGGCTTTAAGGCGTTCTTTGTCTGCTTGTACTTCCGTCACCGTGCCTTCAAAGTCTGAGAAAGGCCCAGAGATGACTTGGATGTTATCTCCCACTTTAAGGTCCACTTCGACTTTTTGTTTGGTATTGGGGCCTCTTCCTAAAATCTTTTTGATTTCAGAATCTCGGGCGGGGATTGGTTTTTTCTCTCCCCCCACAAATTTGGTTACCCCTGGTGTGTAGCGAACACAATACCAAGAATTGTCATCCATAATCATTTCAATCAGGACGTAGGAGGGAAACAGGTGCTCATCTTTTTCAATGCGCTTGCCATCTGTAATTTTAGTCACGGGTTTTTGGGGGACTTCCACACGAAAAATCTTGTCTTGCATGCCCATGGACTCGACTCGACGTTCCAAGTTGATTTTGACTTTGTTTTCGTGCCCACTATAGGTGTGAATAATGTACCAGCGCTTACGCTTGGGACTCGCTCCTTCTTCAATAACTTTGGTGCCTTGTGGCATATCTTCTGCTTGATACGTTTTAGTCACCGCATTCGACTCAGAAGCATCATCTTCCATGCTAAAGTCGAGGGACTCACCATCCATGGAGGCGTCAAATACTTCTATCTCTTCTACTTCTTCAATATGTTCAAGGGGAAACAAAGTATCTTCTGTCGTTTCTTTAGTCATCATAAGTTAGGTAAGCCTTCTATTATAAATGGGGGAAACATTATTTTTGTTACCCAGTGCTCATTTTTAAAAATTTTAGCATAAAGTTTTTTAGA
>JBIJBR010000192.1:0-3503 GCA_044345135.1 Vampirovibrionales bacterium | reverse complement strand
TTCACGGCCATTCATCTGGACATAAGGACTGCGGGGATCAGGCTGAGGAAGAATCGGACAATTCACCAACTGATAATCCGCATGCAGTTCATCCGCCTTGCTTCCATCGAGATTCCCATCATGCGCCAGTATGCCGTCAAACACGTCACTCGCTTCTAAAATAACCGCACCCGCCGCATCTCCAAACAACACACAGGTATTACGGTCTGTCCAGTCCATGACACGAGAATGCGCATCGGCCCCCACCACCAAGGCCCGCTTGTACAGACCCGAGCGTAAAAATTGATCCGCCGTAATAAAAGCCGCCACAAACCCCGTACAGGCCAAGGCCAAATCATAGCCAAAGGCTTTTGTGGCCCCAATCGCCGTTTGAATGCGAGACGCCGTGGCAGGGTAACGCTCATCTGGCGTAGTCGTGGCCACAATAATTAAGTCAATTTCGCTTCCTTCAAAAGGCGCCATCGCAACCGCTTGTCGAGACGCTTCAATGCAAAGATCCGTCAGCATTTCATTGCCATTTAAGACATGACGTGTACGAATTCCTGTGCGGGTCTGAATCCATTCATCCGTGGTGTCTACCATTTTAGACATATCATCATTGGTCAAAACCGTTGGAGGCACCGCTGCGCCAACCGCAACGACTTTAACACCCCATTGTATCCCTTGTTTCCTCACCGACTAAAATCCTCGCTACATCTCTCTACGATAACGAAGTGGGTTCAAGCACTTCATTAGGCACAATGACATTCCGGTTCAAAAGAGACACTTGTCTCATTTTCTCCATCACACGACCTTCAACACCTGAAACCGCCACACGAATGGCATTTTCTATAGCTAGTGCAGAACTTCCCCCATGAGCAATAATGCAAATGCCATCCACCCCCAACAATAAGGCACCCCCAATATATTCATGATGAATATGTTGCTTGGCTTTTTGCAAAATAGGTTTCGCCAGTAAAGCCACCAGCTTAGTCCAAAGATTGGCGGAAAATTCTTGCTTAATTAAGCGACCAAATAAAGTCGCCATCCCTTCTGCAGATTTCATCGCCACATTGCCTGCAAAACCATCACAAACCACGACGTCAAAATCACTAATGAAAAAATCACGACCTTCGGCATTGCCTGTAAAACTTAGGTCATCCGCGTCTTCCAGCAACGCATAGGCTTCTTTAGAAAAGGCGTTGCCCTTGCCTTTTTCAGACCCCACATTCAGCAAACCCACTTTGGGATTTTCAATGCCGTAAACCCCTTGCACATACGCACGACCCAAACGAGCAAACTGCACTAATAAGGCAGGAGGACAATCCATATTCGCCCCACCATCGATCATCAAAGTAGGCGTTCGCTGTGAAGGCAACGCCACTGCAATGGCAGGACGGTCCACGCCTTTGATGCGTCCCATATTAAACAAGGCGGCGGCCATGGCTGCTCCTGTCGAGCCTGCGGCCACCATCGCATCCGCATGACCTTCTTTCACACGACGGGCCGTCACAGCAATAGAGGCGTTTTTCTTTTTTCGCAAGGCCACCGTCGGTGTTTCATCCATACCGATTTCGTCCAAGGCTTCCACAATACGCAAGTCTAAACCTTGGGTATCATACTTCTGAAGCTCTGCCTGGATTTTGTCAGGATGCCCCACCAATTCGACAGACACCCCATAGATTCTCGCCCCCTGAACAGCCCCTTTGACCGTCTCAACAGGTGCGTAATCTCCACCCATTGCATCTAAGGCAATGACGACAGGTCGATCAAGCATAGGTCGTTTCCTCACTTATGAAAAACCAAAACGGCTAAAACAAGAAAAAGGACTATTCAGCGTCTTCGCGCTTCACTTCTCCCGCAACATCAATCACGCTGTCTCCAGCCTCTTCAAAACCGTCTAAAGGCGCTTCCATACGAGACTGAACTTGATCATACCCACTCTTCTTTGCAAAGCGAGGGGAAACAATACGGCCATTGTAAAATCCACAAACGGTACAGACTGCATGAGTCAATTTAGGGCTACCACAATTCACACAAAAGGTAACCGCGGTGGGCAAGGTCTTCCAATTGGAACGACGATGACGCTTGTCTGACTTACCAACGCGTTGCTTAGGTACTGGCATGAATAAAATCCTTATATCATATTGAGTATGTTGAAAGCCTAACGACTCTTACAGTTTAAAAGTGTGCCTTAAACATATTTAAATTGCAAGTATCCGTTACAATGGGCTTTCATTTGACTAAGGGATTTATGCGAAATTGGGTTGACTCCCCGCTCTGTTCATCGTAGATTAGAAGTTGTTGGGGTATCGCCAAGCGGTAAGGCACCTGGTTTTGGTCCAGGCATCCGGAGGTTCGAATCCTTCTACCCCAGTTTATGCCTTCTCTTTTGCTAGAGAAGGCATTTTTTATTCATATTTTTCTTTCCTCACACGCACAAAAGTTTAGTCACTTGGGTTTTATGCTGATACGACATCTTTTTAGTGACATAGGTTCAACACGAAATTCAAGTTAGGGGTTCCCTTTATGGGCGGTCTTTCAGCATCCAATAATCCTTATAATACGGCAGCACAAGCCCAGCAACCCCAACAGTCGATGGGGTCTAACATAGCGGCTGGAGCCCTTTCCTTTACGAGAGAAGAAGCCGCCGTGCTGGTGGCTACGGGCTTATTGAACACACTCAACACACTCAACAATAAAAAAGTAGAAGCAGGCATGAGTGCCTTGCCCCTTCCCTTGGCTCTTTTACAAGGGCAAAATATTGCACAAGACCAAGACCGTTCTGCTAATCTCATCCATCGCACGTTTAAACCCATCGGCAATTGGATGGACGTCCGAGATCACAACACCTTTTTCTTTGCAAAAGACGGCCAACAAGGAAGCAAAATTATGACGGAAACGGCGCGTCAAAATGGCGGAATTTTACTCAGTCCAAGACAGACACCTGAAAATAAAGCGCTGTTACTTCATCCAGAAAACACGCCATATACCACTATAAAAAATGCGTTTCAAGATTTGGAACTTACAGCGAAAGGGGGTAAAACGCTCTTTAAAGCCGAATTACCGACCGTAAACGCGGAAGGACTCGTGGATCAATATGCCCTAAGAAAAGGCCAATGGCATAATTTCATCAGTGACCGTCGTCTTCATTACCGTGGCGCAGGCACCTTTGGAGATTCCACCATTGCCCGTGAAGCCACAGGACGCGTCACCCAGCAGGCAGAAATTTATGGTAAAAAACTCAAAGAATTAGACGCCTTAAAAGCAAACCCTAGTACGACGCAAGCACAATTGTCTCAAAAATTAAAAGAACTACAAAAACAATATATGGAATTAGACCAAGTTCGCTTAGAAGAAGCGGCCAAGGGGACGGCTCAAATGAAGCGCATCGTCAAAATAGACGAAGCCGAACTGGCCCGTTTAAACGCCAATGGTAGTAGTCCTGAAAAAATTGCCGCCCAACAAGAACGCCTGACTAAAAACCAAGGCTTATTAGACGCACAAGAAAAACACTTTGCCCG
>JBIJBR010000034.1:0-10704 GCA_044345135.1 Vampirovibrionales bacterium | reverse complement strand
GTAAAGGCTTGAGATTTCATCAATTAAATCCCCTTCCCAGAACTAGACGTTAAAGGATAGGTAGAGGGCAAAGGATGAAGGCGCTGAATATTACCCACAGGAGGAAGTGCTGAAGGTGACGTATCACCACCGCCTCTAGAATAGGGGGAATGATAGAGAGGCGCCTCTTTAGAATCAGGCGAAGGATGAAGCTTTTTTTGCTTGGCTTCTCGCTCTTCTAAGCGATGCTTGTACCAAGATCTAAAAACGGTATCATTGGCTTCTTGAACCGGCGCACCACTCAACCATGCACTAAAAGCAGAGGCTCCAATAGCCGTTAATAATCCCATGGCTTGTACGCGTGCGAAGTAATTGTCCAGCTCTTGGTTTTCATTTAAAAACCCTTTAAAATGGAGCTGACCCGCTTCATTTTCTACCGTTTCATACAAATGACCCAAGCCTTTTTTCTTCATGGCTTCCGCAAAGCTCAAGGCATTCCAATGGCCATAGATGTTTTGTTCAGGGGCATTAAACCCAAAGGAATAGGGATTTCGACGTTTGGACATCTCCATAATAACGGCCGTCATCTGCTGGACGTCCGCTTCCGAAATTTTACCTGCTTTTTGTAAGGTCTGTGCTTTTTCAAGTAAAAATTCTGGGCTTAAAGAACGCGGTTTGAGCAAGGCTTTTTGAATACGTGCCCAATGCCTACCCCATTGAGATTTCCCGGCTTGAACTTCAGGAACCACGATCCCCTCATACATTTTTTTGAGGGGTTTTTCCAAAAGTCTAGACGCCACAGAAAGCGCCTTACCGCTACTGTCAATCATGAGTTGGAGACCGACATAAGTCGCTAAAAAGGTTCCCCCTACCTCAATAAACATCCGTTCGGCGGTTTGTCGTCGTCGTGTGGTTTCATCCACCTGACCTGTTGTTTTATCTTTGGCGGGGAAAAACCAGTCCACCAAACAACGGGTTCCACCAATACCCACAAAACGAACCAGCATCCCTGACGTCGCTAAAAACAAGAGATTCGGTGCCTTGAACAAGTTAAACTTACCCATGGCATTAAAATCAGTCAGCAAGGCCTGCCAATGCACCCAAGCCGAAGGGGTCTTGGCATAAGACAGGGCTTTTTGAACATCAGCAGGGTCAAAGGAACGAGTCAAGGATTAAGCTCCGGTTATTTAGGGCATAGGGATCAGGATCCATCGCCATCATCATGAGAGAAAGAATGAAGTAATGAAACGCAAAATCGATTCATCACACAGACACATACAGCAGAATAAAACCATAAAGCACCTAAAAAAGTGCGAATTTTAAAGGTTTCTATATTTAAAATGCTGTATAGATACTAAGAATATATTCTACATAAAAGCCATAAAGTCAAGAAGAACAGGAGGTTTTAAATTAAATAGCATGATCCATCCATTGAAGTTAGCGTAGGCTAATCCTCAAAAAAACGCAAAAAAAAGAGCGCTGGACTATTGCCAAAAACGCTCATACCTATGTATTCCCCCTGTATAAAATCTGGTCAATGATTAAAATAATGTATAGGGCTTGGGTTTGCCGTGTGGGTGGAAAGTCAATAAAAGAAGGGAGGCCGTCGGGTGAGTCACTTGTGATTGTTTGATTCACCTTACATAAGCATTAAGTATTTCTTAAGGACTTTTTGTGCGTCATGTAAACAAATGTATCATTTAAGCAATTTTTCAAGACTCAAAGTCTTCTAAAATGAAGCCCTCAAATCCAAGCCCTTGGTTTGGAGAGATTCAGTTGAAGTGTTGAAAGCTTCTATGTTATTCTTAGTAAAACGATTAAAAAAGAAGGTGATTCTACGATGATCTACAATCAAACCGAGCCACGGACGACGAATCAAAGCGTGGAAGCATTTATACAACTTGAAAAAAAATATGGTGCCAATAACTATAAACCCCTAGATGTGGTCATTCAAAGGGCAGAAGGCGTCTGGGTTTATGACGTCGACGGTCGCCGCTATTTGGATTGCCTCAGTGCGTATTCAGCGGTTAATCAGGGGCATTGCCACCCTCGCATTCTAAAAACCATGCAAGAACAAGCCCAGAAAGTAACCTTAACCTCTCGCGCCTTTCGAAATGATCAATTGCCCTTGTTCTATGAAAAACTATCTCTACTGACAGGATTTGAAAAAGTTTTACCCATGAATACGGGAGCAGAAGCCGTAGAAACCGCGATTAAAGCCGTTCGTAAGTGGGGCTACACACATAAAAATATTGCCCCCAATCAAGCGGAAATCATTGTCTGCACCGACAATTTTCAAGGGCGCACCACCACCATTGTTAGTTTTTCAACGGATGAAACCGCGCGTAGTGGCTTTGGTCCCTTTACCCCTGGTTTTGTCATGGCCACCTATGGGGATTTGGCGTCCATTGAAAACGCGATTACCCCTAATACCGCAGCCATTATGCTCGAACCCATTCAAGGAGAAGCAGGCATTAAGTTTCTTCCCAAGGGTCATCTCAAAGCCTTAAGACAATTGTGCGACGAGCAAAATATATTGTTGGTTTTGGATGAAATACAAACAGGTTTTGGACGCACAGGGAAGCTCTTTGCTTTTGAACATGAGGACATTCGTCCAGATCTTGTAACCATCGGCAAGGCTTTGTCAGGTGGGTTTTATCCTGTTTCCGCTGTGTTAGCTAGTCAGGCTGTACTAGGCGTCTTTCAACCCGGAGAACATGGCTCCACCTTTGGAGGGAATCCCTTAGCCTGTGCCGTGGCCATGACGGCTTTGGATGTCTTGATCGATGAAAATCTCATTGAAAACTCTCGCATTTTAGGGGACTATTTCTTGAACAAGCTTCAAAGCTTGGCACACCCCGCCATTAAAGACGTTCGTGGACAAGGACTTTTCTTGGCCATTGAGCTCCATGAACGGGCCCGTCCCTATTGTGAACAATTGTTTCAAAAACATTCGATTTTAGTCAAAGAAACTCACGAAAACATTATTCGTATTGCCCCGCCTTTGGTGATTACAGAAGCCGAAATTGATCAGGCCTTTTTAGCATTTCAACAGGTTTTTTCTTGATTGTAAAAAAACAAGCTCACCTGATCAAAAAGAAGAGATAGACAGATTCTTTTTCGTGGTAAACTTTAAATAGTATTGAGCCTCCCTGCTCTTTTTATTTTATGTCCCTCCCTATTTTTACAGGAGCCATGACTTCGTGAACGACAACGCCTCTTCTCCCCTTCCAGCCATAACGAACAATCCTTCTACTACTACGAATCCCCATGAAGGATCTGATGCTTCTGTTGCTTCTGTTGCTCGTCATGTGGGGGTTAAAGAATCCCCTGACACATGGGAAGACATTCAAATGCCCGCCTCTTTTCAAGCCCGTCAAGGCAAAGGCACCGCAGCAGATTTTAAAAAAATAGCCCCTTCCCATGGTTGGTATAACACCTTGCTACGGAGCGGTATTTTATTGGCAGGATGCTTAACCGCGGTCTTGATTTTTTTATACGTTCTCAAGTTTATCTTGCCCACGTCTTACAAATCTTCCGTCGATGATTTAACCTTAGGCATGCTCCCTGGTGCGGAGCCTCATTATACATTACTGGTCATGGGGGTGGATAGCAACGGGAGTCAAACAGGAGACACCTACCTAGGGACGCGAACGGACACCATGCTTTTGGTAAAGCCCAATCCTAAAGAACAAAGCTTAAATATCGTATCTTTACCTCGAGATTCTAAAGTCTATTTGGATGAAGAAGGTTCAAAGGTAGGAAAGCTCAATGCCGCTCACGCCATGGGGGGGCCTAAAAAAACTCAATCGGTGATTGCTGCTTCTCTGGGTGTTCCGATTGAAAAATACTTGGCCGTTGATTTTAAAGCGGTGCGCGCCTTGGTGGATGCTTTAGGAGGCATTGATATTTACGTCCCGCAACGAATGCGATATACAGACAATACGGCTAAATTACGTATTCGTTTGGATGTCGGCTGGACGCATATGGACGGCAAAACCGCGGAAGGATTTTTACGCTTTCGTCATGATGCCTATGGAGATATTGGTCGTGTACGGCGTCAACAGCAATTTATGGCAGCCCTTCGTAACCGCCTCAATGCGGCGGATGTAGTGATGCGCTTGCCTGAATTAATTCAAGTCATGAATCAGTATGTGCATACCAATCTAAATCCTGCAGAACTTTTACAACTGGCTGCTTATGTGAAAAAAATCCCTTCACAAGATATGCGTTTCGCCACACTGCCTGGGCATACCTCTTCAAGCGAAGGCACCAGTTATTGGATTGTCGATAAAACAGAAACAGAAGAAGTCTTGAGTCGTTTGATTTACGGCCTCTCCTTGCCCTTGGAAAACCCTGAAGGAGAGGCGCTCCCTCCTGTGACCAAAGTGGGTATTTTATATTCACGACGTTTTTCAGCCGAACAAATCCAAGCCCTGGAAACCGAATTAACGGCCTTGGGCTGGAATGTGGTCTGTCGTCAGCGTGCAAAAGTCAATAGCACCACTATTTTAGACAATTCCTTACGTCTGTCTCAAGCAGGCATTCAAAGCCTACAAGGGGCGTCTCCCTTTTTAGGGCAGGCACGAGTCACCTTTGCCCCTCGTTCTTCTAGCCTAGGACCACTCATGTGCGGTTCTGAACAAGTCACCCTTCAACTCGGTGGGGATGTGCTCCCCACAGAAAGTCATGTGGATGCCCAGTAAACGTCGTGCTTTTATTTTGGTGATTGACGCCCTCGGTGTAGGAGCCCTACCCGACGCCCCTGAGTATAACGACAGCCTAGACGTCAATACTTTAGGACATATTGATGCCAGCGTTGAACGTTTACAGCTCCCCACCTTAGAACAGTTGGGCTTGGGCAATATTTTGCCTTTACGTCATGTCAAGGCCACCGCTTCGCCGTTGGCACAGGTCACCAAGTTGTCTGAATTGTCAAAGGGAAAAGACACCACCACAGGGCATTGGGAAATGGTAGGAATCATTTTAGACACCCCCTTCCCGACGTATCCCCATGGCTTTGACGATGAATTGATACAGCGTTTTATTGACGAAACGCATTGTGGCAATATTTTAGGCAATAAACCCGCCAGTGGGACTCAAATTTTAGAAGAACTAGGCGAGGCTCACCTTAAAACAGCGTATCCCATTGTGTATACCAGTGCCGATAGTGTCTGGCAAATCGCGGCCCATGTCGATGTCATCCCCCTTGAAACCCTTTACCACTGGTGTGAAACGGCACGCCGTCTTTTAAGGGGAAAAGATGAAGTGTCTCGTGTGATTGCCCGCCCTTTTGAAGGATCCGTCGGTGCCTTTAAGCGTTTGGGACATGCGCGACATGACTATGCGGTGGCGCCTCCAGAAAAAGGCAATGATTTGTCTACGTTAAAAAAAGCAGGGGCGCAGGTCATTGGCATAGGAAAAATTCATGATATTTTTTGTGGAGTAGGCCTGACCCATCATCTCAAAAGTCAAGACAATGCAGAGGGGCAAGCACTCATGCAGCGCATACTCGATGAATCCCTTGAGTTAACCCCCTATCAAATCAATCACGAAACGCCCATAGACGCCTCCAGTCAATTGATTTTTAACAACTTGGTCGAAACTGATATGAATTATGGGCACCGTCGTGACGTACAAGGGTATGCCGCTGCACTGGAAGCCATTGACCGACAGCTTAAAACCTTTGTCGACGCCATGAAGTCTGACGATCTCCTTATTATTACAGGGGATCACGGCTGTGACCCCACCGCTCCAGGCAGTGACCATACCCGTGAGTATGTCCCCTACCTAGCGTATAGCCCTTCTCAAAAAGGCGGGAATTTACCGGTTTTGCCAGGATTTCATCACGTGGGGCAAGCGTGCCTCAAGTGGTTAGGGGTTGAACAAATCAAAGCTTAAATAAATTTTAGATTCATTACAATTGAATGAGTTTTTTGGCAATTTTACCTGTCGCATTCTTAGGAAGTTCATCAAAAAACCGATAGGCATCGGGGATAAAAGAGGCCCCCAACTGTTCACGAACCAAAGCGGAAAGCTCTTGTATTAAGACTTTGGTATCACTATTTTTAGCGTCAGGATTTAAATCTAAACACGCACAAATGGCTTCGCCCAATCGTTCATCTTTTAGGGGAAGCACCGCCACATGAGCCACACGAGGATCTTGCAGTAAAATCCGCTCAATAGGTAAGGGCGCAATGTTTTCACCCGCGCGAATAATTAAATCTTTTAAACGACCCCCTGAAATACGAAGCAAACCCGATTCATCAATGTACCCTAAATCGCCTGTTTTAAACCAACCTTCCGCACTTAGGACTTTTTCGGTTTCTTCCGTATTTTTATAATAGCCCTGCATGATGCTATCCCCCCAAACCTGAATTTCTCCCTCCGCACTGGCACGACCCATTTCAACAGGAATCAACTCCCCATTTTCATGATTCACCAGTCTTAACGCCACATTGGGCAAAGGCTTACCCACCGCTCCTGCCACGGCACCACGTTCAGCAGAATTAACGGCAATCACAGGAGATGTTTCCGTCAACCCATAACCTTCCAAAACTGTCACACCCAAAGTCGACTCAATGGCCTTGAGTAAGGTGTCGGATAAAGCCGCTCCCCCTGAAATACAGGTATGCAAATGTTCAAAAGGCTTTTCCCCATTAGAACTGGCTATTTTATGCTTGGCGGCTTGTAAAACCAAGGTATACATGGTCGGAACCAAGGGTAAAAACGTAACGGCTTCCGTTTCTAAAAACTGTAAAATTTGCTTCGGGTTAAAACGAGGCACACATAAAATGGTGGCACGTTCACTAAAGGCAAACAACGCACAAATCAATCCATAACAATGAAAGGCAGGTAAGCCCATCAAAAAACGTTCCGCATCTGGGCGAACATTCACATAGGCCTGAAACCCTGTTAAATTCGCCAAAATATTATGCTCACTCAGCATCACACCCTTGGGCACTCCTGTGGTGCCTGACGTATAAATTAAAAAAGCGAGTTCATCGCGAGGGTTCGCTTCGAAGCGTTCTAAACGCGTTTCAATCTCATCCAAAGAAGGAGCATACGCCTCGATTAGGGCTTCAAAAGAATAAGGAGCCATCGGCTCTTTGGCGTTGGCAATGGCGGCGGCAAAGGGCAGACTTTCAAGACTCGTTTGATGATGCTTAAGCAAGGAGTTGGCTAACGCTTCAGTCGCTAAGATTCCTTTCACATCGGCATGTGTTAAAACGTAAGCCATGTCATCAGGCGACATCAATATATTAATCGGCACAGGCACTGCCCCAATCAGGCGTAAGGCAAAAAAGCTTACAAAAAATTCAGGCTGATTCCAAAACATCAAGGCGACCTTATCGCCTTTTTGAAGCTGCCATTGCGTCTGCAGTGCTTCTGCCAATGCAATGACCTGTTGAACAAATTCTATATTGTGAAGTCGTTGATCTGGCGCCACAAAAATTTCGTATGTGTGACGCGGGCCTTTGATCACATTTTTTAATAAGTCCAAAAAAGAATTAAATTTAAGCGGAAGTGATTCACACTGATGATAATTTCGATCTAGGGAAGACGCCGAAGTGGACATAAAAAGTCCTCCTAATTTAAGTCGTTATTTACGGTCATAATCAAAATAAAAATCTACCACGATAGACTGACCTTTAAAACCAACAGGTAAAGCAGGGAAGGTGGTAGCGGTAATGGCTGCAACGGCGAGCTCTTCAAATAGGAGGTTCCCACTAGAGCGCTTACGACGATAATTCAGTAACTGGCCTGAGCGTGAAATGGTTAATGTATATTCTGAGGTGAGGGAACTGAGTTCTGAAGAAGGTCTCCAATTACGGTAAATCCGTCGATTGATTTGGCTAATGTAAGGAGACATATCAACATCCGCAATGGCATCCACCCCAGCGAGTCCACCACCGCCGCCAGTTTTAGCCTCTGAATTCAGGGAACCATTCCCCCCTGCTCCTGTCACATTCGCAGAAGAAGCCGAACGCGTTTGTGAACCCGCACCCGTTCCTGTACTACGCATCCGTGTGGCGTTACTATTGCTATTGGCTTTGCCTCCTGTTTGAGAGCGACGCTGAGTCACGGGCGTCAAGAGATCATCTTCCCCTTCTGACGAGTCACTTTTCGACTGAGGACGTCCTCCCACACTCACCGTTTTGGTCGTGGCTTTACGAACCGCAACAGGCGCATTTTGTGAAGGACTCATTTTTTTCCACCACGGTGCGGCACTTTTTTGAGGAGATTGCGCTTTAGGAGCCGCCGCTTCTTGTCCTTGACTCCCCCTTTGAGAGGCATTTTGTGCGATCGACGCTTGCCCCCCTCGAACCTGTTGAGCCTCTTGCAAGGTGTTTGTTTGCGCGAGGGAGCCTCCACTTCGAGAAGACACCTTGGCTCGATTACGCGTTTTAAGATCTCGAGGGGTTTCCGCTTGGGTATTATTAACCACGACAAATTCGATTTGGGTCTTTTGATTCATGGGGAGTTCAGGCGGTGGGATTTCAGGTAAACGCCACCCCAAGCGTGAGGACAAAACAAAAAACAAGGCGATTATTCCAACGCCCATTGCGTGCACCAGCAGTGATTGCCCCACACTTTTAGGCGTCACGGTGCCTTCACGCTTGACCGATTGAACATCCTGCAGAATCGACTTCAAATAATCAGGGAGAGAAGCGGTCCTTGGGGACCCATTTTGAAGCAAAGGGCTATACGATTGAAACGCGGGTGGAGACACGGCAAATTCCTCGTCAAGAAGTCTCATTAAACGGAGGGTGATGAACTTTTATTTTAGCATAGCTTTCTTCAAAAAGGGAAGAAATACACTCTATAGAGCGTGTTAATTTTCAACTAAACGCAAGTTTTCTCAACGCTTTCATACGAGGCTCGTTGTTAAATCAGTAAAAGGCAATCCCTTCCAGATACTCACGCTTTTGACCACCACCTCTTTCGTCACGTGTTATTTGAATCCGCCATATGAATGGTTTTGATGCGTCCGTATTTTCCAAAGGGGTTGTATTTCACTACAATGAAGTATTTGAAGCGAGAGCTAAACAACCGTATGTAAAGCCCTCGCTTCAAATATTAAAAAGTTCTAAAAGGGGATTTTATGAATTCTATTTTATCCTGCTTGACATCAGATTATTTTAATTTTTCTGGGCGTGCAAGCCGTTCAGAGTTCTGGTTTTTTAATATTTTTTTAATAATAGTATCCACTATTATAGATATGATTTTCCCTTCTTCGAAAGCAACATTAATTTCGGTTAATACTGTTATATGGATGGCAACCCTTCTGCCCTGTATTTCTGTCACGACAAGAAGATTACATGATACAAATAGATCAGGATGGTGGCAATTGATAAATTTTATTCCCTTACTAGGCTGGATAATTATGCTTATTTTCTTATGTTGGCCTAGCACTGAGGGTTCAAATAATTATAACTAAAGTATCTAAATAGCATTGCAGACTTTTTAGGTGGTGTTGAGATTTCATTTTAGCCATTGTAAGGCTCCTGAAAAATACAAAAAGGCTGTAAAGCTCCCTTTTTATAAGCGAAGAGAGTTTAGCTATTTATTAGTACACCCTGAAATGTGTAAAGCACTGGTACCTGTGTTTGTGGAAGTGAGCATATTAGCAAACAAACGCAGACATTATTCCGATGATTAACCTGATCTATTCCCCTCTAAAAAAGGATGTTTAAAATGACACTCAATGAACAATTACCGTCTATTCTAATTTTTGGCCTAGTCTTCGCTGTTGGCTTTCCATTTTGTTTAGTGTGGTTAAGCTATAAAGCCACAGAGCATACCTTGAAACGCAGGTACCTAGAAATCGCTCAGAAAAACCCAAAATTACAAGCCTATTTAAACCAAGGATATGATTTACTGACTATTGCAAGAGGCAAAGGTTTAATTGGTGTGCATTTTTCGGTGTTTAATTATCCGACAAAGGAACAGTTAGGGGCTTTACCCCTCTTTAAAATTTCCTTTGAGTATTTAGGCACTTCACAATTTTATTTAAAGGATTGTGCGGAAAATGTTGCAACAGAAGGCTATACTCACTGGCTTCCCTTTCAAGCCAAACGAGAACGCCTAGAAGAAGCTAAGTTTTCCTTAGTAGATCAATTCCAGATGAGCTTCCGTAAAAATGAATCGCCTTTTTTGAGCGTTCTTTTTCCGAAAGCGACTATGAAAGAAGCGTTTAAAAAACAGACAGTGTCTACCTTGACTGGTAGTGGTATACCTGATGGGCAAACGTGGCAGTGGCAAAGTAACAATTCAAGTAGAGAAGACGATAAATTGATAGATATTACCCACAATAACAGAGTGTTGCTTGCGACTTTTTGTCCTTCTGGCTTCATTCCTGCGGAACTTACCTATTTGGTCATTCATCCTGAAATGCCCAAACATTTAGTACCCGCTTTCGTTAATTTAAGTGTATTAGTTCAGTCATAATAGTCGCTAGCATGACGGTGTCTTGTATTGGGGAAGTACACATTTCAGCGGATACTTTTCTACCCATTTTAAGGCAATCCAAATAAACACTCGATTTTGTGATGTTATTTCTATAACGCTTTATCATAAAACCTTGTTTCTACACGATTTTGACGAGGAGGGATAGCTGGGGCAATCCCCCGATTTCGCGCAAAATCACGAACAGTTACATTGTGGCAGATAAAGGCGATGAGGGCAAGTGGCTTCGTCGACAGTTACGACAGAAAAATTAAC
>JBIJBR010000025.1:0-12683 GCA_044345135.1 Vampirovibrionales bacterium | reverse complement strand
ACTTGAGACCCCTCACGCACTGCATGGTGACGAACGGGGGAATCCGTATGGACATAAAGATTTAAGACGCCTTGGTGTTGAGGTTCTTCATACAAATCAACACCATTAATATGACTCAATACATTTTGTGCATGGACAGGTAAAGTCAATAAAAGACTCATTAAAAAAGCAGTACTCAGGACGGAAAGGGCTGAAATACCAAAGCATTTAGGATGTCTCATAGATCGTTTGTCTCTTTCTCTCTTCAGGTATCCATCGAGCCATGGGATTAAAATTCATCGTGAATTCAGTGTCTATAAGCTTAAGTCTGACACAGCAGATGAAGGCCTACCTTATGCTGAAGGTGGAAAAGCCTTATAAATCCATCGGTGGATTCCTGAAAGGAAGAGGTCTACACCGTCCATCAAATACTCTATTTTTATTTACCTCGCCCTCACTTGGGCTACATTCTCGACTACAATGACCCTTATTGAAACTTAATACATTTATAAAGGTACTTCCTAATGTCTAGTGTTTCTAGTTCTTCCTCCTTAATGTCCAATACTTACAAATCAAACGATTGGTTTCAACCCTTAGATGATAGTCCAAATTCTTGGGCCTTGTTCAAACATTTATTCATCACCATAAAAAACAGCTGTTTTGAGACGAAGACTAAGGCTCCCTTTGAAAAACCAACACCTTTAATGCGTATAGAGCAAAACAAGAAAAACACGTATGAAGTAGACGTTAGAGCTAAAGCAGGAATTCTATCGTCATTACCCCCTAGTAAAATAACAATAAGTGATTTCATAACAAGTCCATACAATCCAGCAGAAGACTTTGGGGAGCAGATTGTACAAAAAACAATCATCGAGAAAAAAAATAGACTCGTCGATGAAAATATCTCAAAAGAGAAAAAAGAAATAATAGAAACTCCTATCATAATGGAAGCAATACCTTTACGCCGAAATAATTCAGATCTATTGAATGAAATTAACACATGGATTTCCTTAAATATCGATGAACACACACTGGATGTTCCAGAAGAAAAATCAAGTATTTCAGCGATAAAATCAGATATCGTAGCCTTTCCCCAAGTCAAAATCTTGACGCGCGACATACAAAGGCTACAAATAGAGTCAAGAGCCACCCAAGCTGAAATCGAGTCTCTCATTTCGAGCTATTTTGGGGTGGAGAAATCCAGTTATTAGAGGATTTCGAATGGTTATGCGGTGAGAGTTGACGGATCATCCTCCGTAAGAAGAAGCATCCAAAGCCCTAGACAGTGTTGACAATTAAGGGAGTCCTAGCATCGTAGCCGCCGGCTATGCTTCAGTCGCTTAAACAAGCATCCGATTTTGTGACGTTCTTGATACAGTGCTTTATCTAAAACCTTATCGTATGCACGCTCAAGCACTTGGTTAGACTTAGGCGGAATCACGACAAGAGCACCCTGTTTTATGACAAATGCTACGATCCAATCCGTAGCATACCCCCTTCTCTGCGAGTAACCCTCTAATCAATCAAGTGTCTGCGGACTATCGCCTGCTTGCCCCTGCTGAACACTGGTGGGCGCGAATAAGCGTCGAATCAATCAGGACATACTTAAAATCTTGAAACTCTTGCAAATGCCCCCTCGTCCCATCCATCAAACGGCGAACGATAAAGCCTTAAAATAGAAGAAACCTTTCAATATGTAACAATTTTATTTAAGGCAACCCCTTTTCGAACCCTTTTGCTTTTTTGAGATTTTATACTTTCAGAGTATCAATACTATGTGTGAGTCAAGTCATATCAGTATAGACGATACAAATACGTCGACCCATTCAACCCAAAAATAAGGAAAAGAAATTCATGGGCGTGTTTAGTCAATTAGGACAGATAATCGAAGCACCTCTATACATGAGTTGGAAATAGGTAGGAAAAAGCATACGAAATGGCTGGAAGTGTCCTTTGTCTGAAGCCCCTATTGAGGTAAAAATAAAAGTCATCCGCAACCTAGGGAAGGGTACAACTAACGAAGAAAAATATCGTTCTGTTGCTGACGATATTGAAGCAAGTGCAGTAGTGTATACTAAACAAGTCACTCAAGTGTTACGATCAGGGCTTATAGGAAACCCCAAGATTGAACCAGGTCTAGCCAGCCGAGCACGTCAAAAGGCTTTCCATGACACCCCTTGGGAGTTCAGAAAGAAACTCCCCGACCGATCAGCTTATTTTACTTGGAAGTCCCTGTAAAAATGCGAGGCGTCAGAGACCTTTTTCCGCGAAAAGGTCTCTGACGGAACCAGCTCAAAAAAGAAGCGAAAACTCTATGGCTTAGCCTCCCCACACTCCTTAATGAATAGTAGGTATTAGACGCCTTGTTTTTCCATGAGCAGTAAGCCTGTAGCCAGTGGCCAATCGAGCGTGATTGTCGGTGCCAGTACAAATCCCATACTTTCAAAAAAAGGCACACTACGCACATGGGCCACGGCAATAATGCGCTTAATTTTAAGATGTTCTCGAATATAGGTCAGGACATCCACCAGTAAAAAACGACCAATGCCTTCCGTACGGTGCTCCCCACGCACCACGAGCTTTCCGAGTAGGACGGCGGGCTTGAGCAGTTCACTCCCTACAGGGTCAGGCAACTCGATGGTTCGCATGCGTAAGGTGGAAAGCACTTGAAAGGTTTCCGCATGACGGACCGTCCAATGGGTGGCAGAGCAGTCAAAGGCATCAGGCTCTCCCTCTAACGGCAGCCCTTCTTCTTGTACCAAAATTTGAATCCGAAGGGCCAAGGCCTCATTAAAAAGCCGTCGATCGTCCTGCATGGAAAATCGATTAATACGGTAACGGCGGATAAACTGAGCATAGGTATCGGATTTTATACTCATTTAGTTGACCTTTACGCTTGTAGAAGAAAGATCCGCACGTCCCGCTCCATATAAATCAGCGGTCCTTGCCCCATATAAAAAGGGCCTCAATAGGACGCGTAAGGAACGTGTCGCCCACAATAGTAAAGTCAATCCTAAAAAATCATAAGGCAAGGCATAAAGACTATGAAATAGGCTCCATTGTACGGCTTCAAAACGGGGCAACTGTTGTAAAAATACCAAAAGTAAAACGCCTAAAAGTCCCAAAATATGGAGGATGAAAACAGTTCCCCCCGCAATCATAAAGCCGTGTCCTAAAACCCGTAAAAAAGAATTAAACGGCAACGCGTCTTCTTCCAAGGGCTTTAAAGCACTTGACTTCAAAAAGACTTGCCATTTTTGACTCATCCACAAAAAAGCGATGAAGGCGCCTAGTACATAGAACAATGAAGGCGTATTCCAAAGCCTCCAGCCTCCTCCTTCTGCAAAGACGGGCCAAAAGCAGGCCAAGCAGAGCAAGCTTCCGTAGACCAAGGTGGCCCATTTACGACCCAAGACCAAAAAAACCACCGCATACCCCCACCATTGCAAGGCATAATCAAAAGAATGAGGCACGACATAGCCTTTCATCAGCAGTCGCTGCAGGGGAAGGAGCGCTTCCATCACATTAGGTACCTGAATGGCGCAGAGGGGAAGCACGAGCATCCAACACAAGGCCAAGACTAAAGTGAAGCCCGTAAACCAATCCCCTTTAGGGGGGTGAACCGCTTGGCAAAAATAGCCTTGAAGGGTTTGTTTCCATGGGGGTGTTTGTATCATGAAGGGGGGCTCGTCTCGGTTTTGGCCACGACAAACGGGCAGAGTGTGACGTCTGGAGCCAAATGATGCCCTTTACACCAATGACCGCCTGCCCGCCCAATAAAAGCAGCGAGCGCCTTATTCACCACCGTCACTTGCGACGCTTCTCCCATAAAGGGCGTAGTCAAGAGCAAGGCATCTTCTTGATTGTCTTGATAGTAACGGGGACGACGACCCACCATGCGGAATCCATATTTGTAATACAAATTTTGCGCCTTAAAATTCGACGCGCGCACTTCAAGCGTTAAACATTCAATCGCTTCTAAATGGGCAAAGGCATAAACATGGCTAATTAAGAGTTCCCCTAAGCCCAAGCCCCTGATTCCAGGATGTGTGGCAATGGTTGTGATATGTCCTTCTTTCGCCACAAACCATATCCCCACGTAAGCGAGAATCGCTTGCGTGGGGACATGAAGCAAAACACTATAATGCGCCAGTTGATTATTCAACTCATTACAAAAGGCCTCTTCATTCCAATGAAAGCGCCCAAAGGAAGGGGCTTCAATGGGAATTAACAAAGGGGCATCACTTTTTTGCATGGGACGTATTTCAAGCGTCTCCATCATGGTGGCTCGATCTAAAACGGGAGGATCTAAAAGCACAAAGGACTTTGAAACGGTCACGATACCACACCTTTTATCTTAAAACAGCATAGTTCCATTGTAGTCGTTTCTGTTGCGCTAGGCAACGCACATTTTTTTCACTAGGGGGTTTTATGTAAATACGTTATACTATCTGGTGTAGATGTTCTGCTTTTATGCCTTTTTTTCGTTCCCTCCCCCTCATAACCACCATAGGAGTCCGCCTGTCGTGACCATGAATACTTCTCCCACTTCTCCTCCTTATCCAAATACTCCCCCCAATTCCGCTTCATTACAGAAAAACAGTCCATCACCACCCGTAGAAAAGGTGCCTGCTCCCCCGAAAACCACGCCAATCAATCGGCCTGATACAAACGCCGATGACAACCTCATTCGTCGTGGCACGTCTGCTAACGCTCCTGTGAGTTCAGGAGATGGACAAGCCCTCCATGATCTTAAACTCAAAACGGCCTTATTTAATTTGATTCCTTTACTGGCGCCGTTTAAGTTCTTGTGGGATGCCGCCTTCTTTAACCCCAGCAAGGCAGCAGCCAGTCGGCCTGACTTCTTGGAGGGAACGCGTTCCTATAGTAGTGCCGTTTTGCAAGAACGTCGTGAAAAAAATGCTCAATTAAAAGCCAGCCTTATTCCCGCTTTGGCAGGGCTGTCTTTGTTTATTTTACCCACCAGTATTAGGGGGCGCAACATGTTTAGTCCACAACGATTTATCCCCGCCATTTTGGTGGCCTTGGGTTATGGTTTATTTGAAAAGCCTGACGCGCCTAACTTTAATCAACAATTGTAGTCTAGTAGAGAAGATTTCTCAATAGTTCTTCCGTAGCGTCTTTTAGTCTTGGTTAATAGGGAAGCCCCATTTGAAGCAAAATGCCTTAAACGCCCTTAAAGAAGCATGTCAACGCTGTTGTGCCTGCCCATTAGCCCAAACACGGCAGCAGGTCGTTTTTTCTGGTGGGAACCCACTGGCCCAAATTATGATTGTGGGCGAAGCCCCTGGCCAAGAAGAAGACAAAATAGGCGAGCCCTTTGTGGGACGCTCAGGTCAATTGCTCATGCGACTCTTGGCGGATTTTGGTTTCCAACGGGATCGAGACCTCTACATTGTTAATACGGTGAAATGTCGTCCGCCTCAAAACCGTAAACCGTCCGCCTTGGAAAGCCAAGCCTGTCGATCTTTTTTAGAGGCTCAATTTGATATCGTCAAACCAAAAATAGTGCTGCTTTGTGGAGCCACCGCCCTTAAAAGCCAATTTCCACAAGAAAAAAGACGCATTAGTGAGCTTCGTGGGCAATGGCTTTACACACCGAGCGGACTGCGGATGATGCCTGTTTTTCACCCGTCTTATTTATTACGTCAACATTCTTTAGGAGCGGGTTCCCCACGTGCGTTAATGACGCAAGATTTAAGCGAGGTGAGACGCCTCTATGACTTAATAAAAAGTGGACCCTCTTGAGTCCGCAATAAAAATGGCGGAAGCGACAGGATTCGAACCCGCAAGCCTTACGGCCAACCGCTTTCAAGGCGGCTTCCTCACCACCCGGACCGCTTCCATGTACTATAGTATCTAAAAAAAAAGAATGTGACAAGCCTTGCGTCTTCCTAGTAGATGTGTCACACTATTTAAATCTGTTTTTTAAAACTATAATGAATGTAAAGTCTCGTAACGGAATTTAGCTCATGCGATATGCTCCCCCACTTCCTTCTCTCCCTAAACGACGACATACAAATTCGGGTGGGCGTTCAAAGAGGAGACGACGATCCAAATCCTTTTCATGGTTGCCCTTTCTCTTTGCGGGTACTTTGGTCGCCGCCAGCCTCTTCGGACTTTGGAACTTTGGGGGGAATACTCCTTCACCACTCTTGTCGTGGTTGGGCGGAAATACGAGTGTGTATAAATCGGTTGGCAAACGGAGTCAGGGAGAAAGTCGAGACTTATATCTACAAGCCGTGGAAGCCCAAAAAGCGGGTGAAGTGGACTTGGCTATTCGACTTTTCTTAGAATTAGAAGCAAGTTATCCTGGTTTTTCAGCGATTATTTCATGGCATTTGGCAGAACTGTATCAATCCAAACCCGATGAAAGCTTGGTTCAAATTCGTTTGCGAAAAGTACTTAATACGCCCTTACAACCTGAGTTTCAAGCCAAAGTTTATTATGAACTGATGAAGTCTCATATTCGTGCCAAGCAAGTGGACTTGGCCGAGCAAAAGATTGCCACTCTTCAAAAAAACTTTGCCCAAACCGAATATGCATGGGCGTCTCGATACTATGAAGGGCTGTTGCTTTTGAATCAGTATGATGCCTTATGGCAAGAACGCCATCCTGAACAAAATCCTAAAACGGCCCTCCTACCCGCTGCGGTGACTCAATTATGGAAGGCTTACTTGGCGAGCTCCCCAACCGGGACCTTTGCCATAGAGATTATTCATACCTTTCAAGCCCGCCAGCATAAGCCATCGCTTGAAGATCTAAGTCACTATATTCAGGCCTATATGCAGGCGGGAGACTATAGTCAGGCTTTTAAAATAGCGCGCATGCGCTCTTTTCAGGTCAAAACCGCGGGGGTGGAAGTCTTAAAGGCTTATCTGCTTGCGGGTGAACGAGAAGACGCCATAGGCTTATTGAATTTGTGGGTGTCTACCTATCCCTTTGAAGCCAAAGCGTTTCGGGATCTTTTAAACTTACTGTTTCCCCTTTCCAATACGTCAGACGCAGGGCTTCACGCCTTAGAAAAATTGAATACGCGTAGTCATCAGGGGAACCGTGAAGCCCTGCTCTGGCATTTGAGCCAATATGACCCCAAAGCTCAAGATAAGTACTATGCTCAACTCGCTCAGCAGTTTCCCCAGTCTCGCTTAACGCCTTTTGTTCGGGCCGAACGTCTTCGCTTTAAATTTATTAATCAGCCTTCTCGTGCTTTTATACAAGAAGCAGACGCCTATTTAAAAGCCTATCCCGCGAGTTTAGAAGCCCCTGACGTTTTGTGGTGGAAAGCGCTTGTGCAACGAGAACAAGGCCAAAAAGCCGCTGCTCAAAAAAGTATGGACCGCCTTTTAACAGAATACCCCTTTACCTACGCCGCGTTTCGGGCCAATCACGTGCGACAAGCCACTACACAGCCACTTGATTTTAAACCCGTATGGTCTTCCGAACAGATTCCCCTTATTTCGGATTCCTTACACGCTTCAGAAACTTGGTTATTAGACTATAGTAAAGAAAATAAGGCGCGCTTGGCTCCTATTTTAGTGGCTCAGCTTCAAGAATTGGCACAGATTAAGGCGATTGATGACCTCTTTTTATTGCAAGCCATGCGGGTAGAGTCTCATTCTAAAGAAGCCGATGTTTTAAAAAGTTGGACCTATTTATTAGACGGTCAACTGGATAAAAGCATCCGCCATTTAAGATCCTCACTCGAACGCTTGGATCTTCCCTTTACACGTGCTGAACGCTATGAACTTTCCGCTTCTCTGCGTAAATTACTTTACCCTATTCACTACCCTGCTTTTATTCAGCCTGCCTCTCAGCAGGCACAGGTGTCTCCCTTTTTAGTTTTGGGCTTGATTCGTCAGGAAAGCGCGTTTAACCCCAATAGCCTAAGTGGGGCAACTGCGGTGGGGCTCATGCAATTGTTGGTTCCTACGGCACAAGACATGGTTCAAAAATCAGAACAGTTTAAAGTCACCAAGTTTACTTTGTTGGACCCAGAAATTAACATTCAGTTAGGCACACGATATTTAGCCTACTTAAATAAACGTTTACAAAATGACCCTCTCTTGGTGGTGGCCAGTTATAATGCAGGGCCTAATGCGGTGGCTCGTTGGGCCAATAACGATATGGAACAGTTTAAAGCCTCCCCCGATCGCTTTGTAGAAACCATTCCCTACGATCAAACGCGTCATTATGTGCATCATGTCTTTGAAGGCATGTGGAATTATCACCAGCTTTATCACTTGGATTAGGGAAAGCTTGGCGGGGCAGCAGGGGGAGGATCCCAACGAAGGGGAGCGGCCTCCTTCATTGTTGTGGACTCTTTAAGTGGATTCGTATGGCTGTACACATCGGCGGCTTGCACTCGGGTGATGAAACACTGATTTTTTTGGCAGACGCTCAAGCGTACCATGCCAGTGACTTCATTGAGATCAAAATTCGTGGTAGGACGCCCTTCACTTTCATCAATACGCGCCTTCACCTGTTCAAGGGGACCGAGTTTACCCCATTGAGGGTGATGCCTTAAATCTTGCCGTACGATTTGACGAAGGGGGTGAAATTTTTCAGGGGGACTCTGACGCTCCATAATTGGAAACACGGCCATGACCTTGCCTCCCTTGCTCACCATAATGACTTGAAAATCCTGGGATTCTACCTTCATCTCTCGCAAACTTTGAGGGGACGGCGTACGGTTTAGCCCTCGTAACGTTGTTTTTTCAGATCCATCATTCCATTGCCCCAACTTGAATTGATAAAGCCCCGTCGTCAGCTTCATTTTCTGCCAACGTACTGCATAAGGGAGCATCCCCACGGCATAGGGCGTATAGTGGTTAAACGCTTGCTCTGCAAACGCTTCTAGATCCACTTCTTCAAAGGGATAGGCTTTGGCGTTCCAAAAGGTACGGGAACCATCTTCTTTGACCCCTGCTTTATTTTCCGTACTGCCTGGATCATCCCATTGCGTATGAAAACCACGAGAGCGTCCCCAATAATCCACCGGCCAAGGCGTGTCGGGCTTCGCAAAAACAGGCGCTACGGACTCATAACGTTCGGGAGGCACATACGGTTCATAAATGCCTAAGGCTCTCACTTCAACAGGTGGACGCGCCTCATTTAAGGCCTTCGCCTCTAGATTTAAAGCGTAGCTTAAGGTCCCCAGTATCCCTAAAAAAAGCCCTGTCACCCACTTTTTTTTCAGGAGCTGCGACGACAAGGAAGGGCTTGAGTCGATTCGCTGAGCCACAGAAAAGGATCCTTCGCGTTGGGGCGTCCTTGCCTGAGTTCTTGAATCACATGCGCTTTGTCTGGTGCATTAAAGACCGCAGAACCTGCCACCAGTGTATCGGCACCCGCTGCTATAATATCGGCCACATTGTGTACCCCCACACCCCCATCCACTTCTAAGTGGATACGCCGTTCACCAATGAGTTGACGCGCCTGCTTGATTTTCTCTAAGGAATAGGGAATAAAACGTTGTCCCCCAAAACCAGGGTTGACACTCATGATTAAAATCAAATCTAAGTCATCCAAGAGCGGTTCTAAGACACTTACGGGCGTATGGGGATTCAGGGATACGCCCGCCTTGACTCCAAAAGACTTAATCAACTGCAGCGTCCGATGTAAATGCGGACACGCCTCATAATGGACGCTTACAATATCGGCCCCTGCTTGAACAAAGTCTGGGATAGACGCATCAGGGTTTTCAATCATTAAATGAACGTCCAAAGGCATGGACGTCACGCTTCGTAAGGCTTGAAGTACAGGGGGGCCAATGGTTAAATTAGGGACAAAATGCCCGTCCATCACATCCACATGAATCCAGTCGGCTCCTGCTTTTTCAAGTTCAACGAGGGCTTCTCCCAAATACGCAAAATGGGCTGACAAAATCGAGGGGGCAATAAAAAGGGGGCTATTTATCGTATTCATGGTGCATCCTTTAACACGTTTCAGGCACTTAGGCTTTTTCATGATACACTGAACACAGAAAAGGCGAGGGTATTCATTGATGCCAAACTTTGGTGAACATCCGTTACAACAGTGGGTGGTGGACCAATATAATGTGCTTAAATATGATTTGGCGTTTCCTTTTTTAGGGCGCAAGCTTGTCCCTGCTTTTTTAAATTATGTACGTCGCTGTTGGGGCGCTTCCACATGGGAGGTTCACCCCGACACCCAGACTTTGTTAGATAAAAAAGAACCTGTTATTTTTGCGATTTGGCATGGTCAAATGTTCAGCTTGGTGCACCCTAAATGGGTTGAAAGCTTACATAGTCATGAAGAGCGTGAAGCATTGCCTTCGTATGTCTTAATTTCGCAAAGCCGAGATGGGGATTTTATCGCCACCGTGGCCGAACATATTGGCTTTCCTCATCATGTTCGAGGCGCCTATGGACGAGGAGGCAGTAAAGCCGTCACGGAGATTCAAGACTTGCTCACGCAGAAAAAAGGAAATTTGATTTGTTTAATGGACGGTCCCAAAGGGCCTAAGCATCAGGTGAAAAAGGGCATTGTGAAATTGGCGCAACAGCTGAAGGTTCCCATTGTTCCTTTGGCTGCGGTTACGCCTCATCACTGGTTTAAGTTCACCTCCGCGTGGGATGATTTTGAGATTCCCAACATCGCGTTTCCCATTCATGTGTCACTCGGTGCGCCGATTTTAGTCACCGAAGCAGGTGAAAAAGCCTCCACGCTGAAGGGTATTAACAAAACGCTTATGGCTCATTTAAAAGCCACGTGGGCCTTGCATCCCAAAAACAAGCATAATCACTAGTCTAAACTTAGATTGACCCGTAAACTTCTGGTTTTTTATGTCCTTTTTGAGCTGGCGACGTCAGAGACCTTTTCACGGAAAAAGGTCTCCAACACCTCTAAATCCGTTCAAGGAGAGGGAAAGAAAAGGAAATTGTTGCGGCTCTCCTTCTCTTCCCCCCTCCTTGAAAATCCTCCCCCCTTCTCTTCCTTTTCGCTTGCCCCACCACCTCACGTCGGACGTCCGCAAAATCGCTCGGGGATTCGCAATCCGCTCACCCGCTCGGATTTTTGCGTGGACGTCTGCTTTAAGTTTGGTGAGGAAGCCTAAAAAGCTACACACGCCTTATCGTAAACAAGGTGTCTCTTGATTCGGTGAGCTTGCCCACTCCCCCGATACTTTGTAACAGTTTCGTTAGAACACCCCCTACAGGAGCATCATCTACACTTCACCACCCTTTATGCCCCCAAGAGGCTTATCCCTCTGTCTTTAAATTACACATTCAACCCCGAAAGGAAAGATACGATGTTACCCGTATCAAACTATGCCCCCCCAAGCCCAGTATCAGCAAAGAGTGGGATATTCCGCGGGAAGGCTAAAATCGTTAGAGGAAGAGTTAGACACTTTGGCGAGAGTATTACCAGAACCACCACTTTTCTTTGAGACAGGAGGACAACGATTTGGACAGCTTAAAAGAATTCAGTTGTATTCTACTACTTATTCAAATGATTTGAAGTCTTTACAAGGTAACCCGCAGAACGAACGAAAAATTAGTTTACGTCTTCAGGAAGTTGCACTTGAAGAAACAAAAAAAGCAGAAAAAAATCCCTATTTTAGACCGAAAGAATCAACAGAAATTGATAGCGAAGCCTTTGGGGCGTTTCTACAAGAGGGGATTTTATCCAGTGGTTCTGATAGAGCATTAACAGAACGTCAGAAAGCATTTTCTCAGCTCGCAGAAAAGGCAAAAAAATTAGAAAATCGCTACTTTCCAAAAAATTGGAAACAGACATTGAAGGAGTTGCTATTCGGGGAGGCACTATAATATTTTCTCAATCAAGCAAAGATTCAACAACACTTTTCTCCCCACTCCGTTATTAAGGCATTTAGACGTCGCCCTTAAAAAGCTACACACGCCTTAAGCATAATCGGCGAAGGCGACGCTCTAGATGTTTCGCTCTATTTTCAGCTTGTGCCGTCTGTTTTAAAAGATTTCCGCCGTTTGGAGAGGAAACCTCTCTTTTTTATGACACCTAAAAGCCTAGTGAAACGCCTGTACCATCTCTTGAGCGACCCCAATGGCGTGCTGAAAAACGACAGGATCTTCCAATTGATCTAAATACGACCAAATCCGCTTTCGAGCCAAAGTCCCCAAGCCTACCCCCGCAATCGTGCGATAGGGAGGGAGCCGCCTTAAACGAGCCGTTTCTAAGTTGATGCCCCCTGATACCGTGAGCTTCCATCGCGTCGCAAAGGAAGCCGGTAGCGTTCGCGTCGCGTCTAAAGCAGGCAGGCTAGATTCTTTTGCTTCACTGGCTTGCATCGCTTGGCCGTCGATTTGTAACATCACGCCATAAGGCTTAATTTCTGCACAGTGGTCTGCAAACGCCTTTAAATACAAGTCCACCGCTTCTGGCGGATGTTCTTGAGGGCGAAAACAGAGCGAAATCCATTTATTGTGTAAGGTCACTCCCAATGCCTTGACCAAACGCCCCAAGGCGGAGCCGTCCAAGTGGTGCGTATGAAGTTCCACAGCCCCTACCATAGGGTGCGCTAAGACCTCCAGCAATTGTTCAGGGAGATATTGAAGGGCTTTAAAGGACAAAGCCTCCGTGGGGCAGGTGGGCAGACAACGAGAACACCCATAGCAACGGGCGTCATTAATCTGAAATTGCTGGCTGGTATCGAAAGACAGTGCTTCTACAGGGCAAGA
>JBIJBR010000188.1:0-3640 GCA_044345135.1 Vampirovibrionales bacterium | reverse complement strand
TCTCGTTCTTGGGCTTCAAAGGCTTCTAACCAAGACGCTTGATTCTGTACCACGTCTCGGACCTGATCTAATTCAGGACTAAATCCCGCGCGAATAATACCCCCTTCTTTTAAGTGAATCGGTAGTTCGTCTTGCAAGGCATTTTCCATTAAGGCCAAAGCCTGCCCCAATTCAGGTGGAAATGCCTTTAAGCGCTCCAAATAAAACGCGGAACTTCGCAAAACCGCTTGACTCACCCGTGGCAGCATTTTTAAAGAACTCATCAACGCGCCTAAGTCTCGAGGCATGGCAGAGAGGTTCAAGACACGCGTGGCCAAGCGTTCTAAATCATAGACATTAGGTAATAATTGACGCAGTAATTGACGGACGTGGGGTTGCTCCACCAAGTCTTCCACCGCATCCAGCCGACTTTCAAGTTCAGGCAAGTGATGAATTGGACAACCCACCCATTCCTTTAAAAGGCGTTGGCCCATCGGCGTCATACAACGGTTCAACAAGTGGTACAGAGACCCTTTCGCGTTCGCGTCTTTGGAAGTGGTCAATAATTCTAAATGACGACGCGCATTGGCCGATAAACGCACGTGTTGATCCGCATACAAACGTTGCAAGCCATCAAAATGAACAGGCGTTTCTAAAAAACTATAGTTTAGATAATGAACGATCATGCCACAGGCTTGAATTAACGCCGTATCGCTTTCATAAAGGCCAAAGCCTTCTAAACTTTGCACCTTGAGAAACTCACAGACGCGTCGCGACACCCCCGCATGAAAGATGACCTCTTTCGCCAAAGGGGTACACGGTGCATAAGCTTGTAATTCTGCAGGCACTTCTGCTACCCAACGCCCAGGAATCCCAGGGATTTCCGATTTTTCAAGCACCCCTTGCACCAGTATTTCTTCAGGCGCCAAACGTTCGAGTTCTCCTAGTAATTGCGAATAAGTCACGGTACTGACATAAAAACGCCCCGTGCTAATATCCGCATACGCAAGTGCGCAAGGGGCATGAAGTGAATCCAATCCACCCACTTTGAAGCCCTTGGGCAGTAAGACGGCCGCTAAATAATGCGCACGATGAGCGGCCAATTGTTGAGGCACACTGACGGTGCCTGCAGACAACACACGAACCACTTCGCGCCTGACCAAGCCCTTGGCCATCGCAGGGTCTTCCATTTGTTCACAAATCGCGAGTTTAAAGCCTGCATTTAATAAGCGAGGCACGTATACATCAATCGATTTAACAGGTACCCCCGCCATCGGGACTTTGCCTAAGCCCCCACAATCTTTACCCGTTAGGGTCAATTCTAAATGTCGTGCCATTAAGACGGCATCTTCAAAAAAACTTTCGTAAAAGTCCCCCATGCGGTAAAGCAAAATCAAGTCGCTATACTGCGTTTTCAAGTCCAAGAATTGGCGCATCATGGGGGTGGCTTCTGCGGGATTGGCATGATACGTAAAGACCGTCCCGTAACGTTCCAAGCCTTCAAGGGAAATATGCTGAGGCTGGTACGGCGAGGCATACGGAGATGGAGGAGGGGAAAACTCAGACGAGCAGGTAGCGTGCATGAGAAGCGATGTTCTTTCTCCATTGAAAGGCTTTAATCTAAAGGCAACGCGGGCAGAATCAAAAAATGATGTAGCGGAGACTACCCCTCTAGTCTAACGGTGTCATGCCTTAGGTGCAAGCCCTTCCTATGAAGCGTTACATTCGTCCATTGTGTTATTCATATTGGTCAGGCTTTTCACGGAGCTTAGCGCGTTGTACTGAGTGCCGCTTTGGCAAACTGGCGGGCCAAGGGTTCATCCGTTTCGAGTAAATCCTGTGGGGTACCTTGCCAATGAATGACCCCTTTATTAAGCAAAATCACGCGGTCCGCCGTACGACAAATGGTTGAAATGGTGTGGGTCACGACCACACTGGCCGCTTGAAGTTGGCGAGTCAGTAGGTTCATATAATCTTCCAAATCGTGAGACGCCACAGGATCTAAGCCACTGGTGGGTTCATCGTATAAAATGATACGAGGGTTCCCGATAATCCCCCGCGCAAAACTCACCCGTTTTTGCATGCCCCCACTGAGTTCATTGGGGTACTTACTGGCGACATCCTTCAACCCTACCATTTCAAGCTTTTCAAAGACCAAGCGTTCCACTTCTTTGGCGGGGAGTTTTTTAAATTTTTTACGAGGTTCAGGCGCATCGGGGGCTTCGACTAAGGCAAAGGCGATATTGTCAAACACGCTCATCGAGTCAAATAAGGCCGAATACTGAAAAATCAACGTGAAATTAGGGTCATTCATTTCAATGGAGCCTGAACTAGGGTGCTCTAATCCCGCAATACAATTTAATAAGGTGGACTTACCACAGCCACTGGTACCAATAATGGCCACCGTTTCATTGGGGTAAATATCAAAACTTACATCCTTCAAGACCCAAGGCCCCGTCTCGGTAAAGCGTTTATAGAGATTACGAACTTGAATCAGCGGTTCGTTCGCAGGGGGGGAGGCATTCAAGGTAGGATTCAAAAGGTTCTGCACCTCATCTTCATTTAGTTAAAATGATTCTAACACAAAAGCCACCTCACGCCGAGTGTTGACTTTATGTTATAGTAGCAAAATGTTGAAATATTTACGTGAACTTCTCAATCAAAAGCCCCGCTTATGGCGCATCGTGGGGTTCATCCTCGTGGGGGGGGTGCTTACCGTGGGGGTAGGCGTGTCGATCCGAAAAACAAGTGCTCCTTCATTAAACTGGCCTACCGACAACGTCTTAACCTTGAACCTAGGGAAAGAACCGCCTACGCTTGATCCTTTACGCAATACAGATAGCACCAGTGGGCGGGTCATTCATGAATTGATGCGAGGCTTAACGGATTTTAATGCGCAGGCCAAAATTACCCCTGAACTTGCCAAAAGCTGGACGGTGTCTCCTGATGGGAAACGCTATACCTTTCAACTTCGTTCCAATATCCGCTGGAGTGACGGTAAGCCCATCACAGCAGGGGATTTTATCTATGCGTGGAAGCGCGTTCTCACCCAAGCTAATGGCTCGGCGTATGCCTTTTTTTTATTCCCTATTTTGAATGCGCAAGCGTATTATGAAGGAAGGCTTCACGATTTTTCAAAAGTCGGTATTCATAGTCCCAATCCCCACACCTTGGTCATTACCCTGAGTGAGGCGAATGTCTTTTTCCCTGCGATGTTGGCCTTTCCTGTTGCGGTGCCGCTTCGTCAAGACAATGTCGAAAAAGACGGAACGCAGTTTACGGAAGCAGGACGTTACCTCACCAATGGGCCTTTTCAATTAAAAAAATGGGAGCATGATAGCCGCCTTATTTTAACACCTAACCCCTATTATTGGGACCATCAAGCGCGTGTTCGCCCTACGCTACAATTTGAAATGATTCCGGATCAAAACACCGCCTTAACCCTCTTTGAACAAGGTGTTTTGGATATGGCGGATTCAGGGACGGTGATTTCAAATTTTGAATACGCTCGTTATGCCCAAGACCCTCGCGCCAAAGAAGTCGGCATTAGTTTTATTCAATATTTAGGCTTTAATACTGAAAGAGCACCCTTTGATTCGCCTGATTTACGCCGCGCTTTTTGCCAATGTATTCAACGAGAAGACTTCCCCATTCTTTTAAA
>JBIJBR010000185.1:0-3700 GCA_044345135.1 Vampirovibrionales bacterium | reverse complement strand
GAAGGGAAAGTTCTATGGCCATCAGGGTGCATCCTTTAAAGTTAGGGTGGGCGTTAGGGTGTGGACATGGGGCTTGAATAATTTTTAACGTAAAAGATTCAAGACTTGTCGAACATTTTTACACAAAGTGATTTAAAGTTCAATCCTGTGTAAAGGGCTTGGAATGGCATAAAACCCCCAGCATCTTTTTTTGTGCCTTAAGAAGGCGTGTGATGTTTTGAGGGGGAAAGATCATTTAAAAAAGCGATTATTTCTTTGTGTGAACGATACGGATCCATCAAATGCCCTTGCCCATTGATCGAATACCATTGTTTTTGAGACGACTTCGCGGCCGCATACAGTTTTTCAGACAAAACACTGGGAATCACGGGGTCTTCTGCAAAGGCGGTGACAAGCAAAGGGGTATTCAACTTGGCCAGTATTTGATCGTTATTCCATGGGGAAAGGGTGTGATTTTGAACAGGAAGCCACCCTGTTAAAATGCCAATTTTTTTACGAATCAAATCAGCAAAATTATTCATGGGGGAATGTAAAATAAGCGCTTTGTAAGGGCCTTCTTTGGCCAAGTGAACACTCACATTAGAACCTAAGGAATGCCCGACTAAAACCTGTTCAGTGGTCGGCACTTTTTTCTTGTTCACTAAGAAGCGACTCACGCCTTGCCCCGCTTCAATCAGGGAGGCTTGACTAGCAGTGCCTTGGGTCGTGCCAAAGCCAGGATACTCATAGGCAACGACACCATAACCGTGCTTCATAAAGCCTTCATACTCAGCCATAGACTCTAAAGACTGCGCATTGCCATGTGACACTAAAAAAGTGGGTTTGCCGTCTTTGGCGGGATAAAACCATGCCCGTGTGGATTGATTATTCCCAAACGGGATCTGATGCGATTCCAAATGAGGGAATTGTTTTTGCAAACTTAAAAATTCATCTGCTAAGCGTTGGACATCCTTAGAAACGCAAAAGTCTTTGCTTCCGACATATAAGGTATTTTCTTCAATACGTTGCCAAATCGATTTAGGAAGCAAATGAAGGAGGAGTCTTGGTGCAAGGGCAAGAGCAGCAAGCGTGCCGACTCCCCAAGCCAATTTACCCCTCACAGTGTTGGAACTTTCTTTTTTTGAAGGCGGGGAAGCCTCGACGGGGCTTGAACGGGCTTGCTGTAAATGGACGCCAAGCGCCTGCGAACCGACACGCTGAATACTTAAACCCATCATTACATTAAACCTTATTCAAATTGAGAAATAAAGGAGGAGAATGCCCCTGTGTAAACAGTGTACCTGAATAATAGAAGCCAATCATACTCCTATCCGCATTAAAATCGACGCATTTATTTTTGTGCCTTTTACTGGTTTTGTAAAAAAGTGCACGTTGAAACAGCGGTAATGTAACAAAAAATCACTTTATCTATAAAGATTGTTTTTATTATTTTGAATTACGACTAAATAATGAGTTCTATTTTTGTATCCCCTACCTTGTAACGAATAAATCTGAAAGGTTTTTTACTATGTCTCCTATAAATGTATGTCAGTGGGTTGAAAGCACTTATGGCGTTAAGCTTGAAACTTATTAAGCCCCCAAAAAAGAACCCGAAAATTGTCGAGCAACAACTTTTGGAACATTTTAAGAATGCAGAACTTCAAGCGGCGAGCACCAGCATAAATAATATCTTCCGCTTTTGGGGAGGCAATAGAACAGGAAAAGACATTTGAGGCGTCCATGTGGGAGGCTGGGCAGACGGTAATGAAGGGACAAAAACGGGGATGTTTGGTAGGGCGCCTTGTGCATAATTCGGCAAAGTTTGACTTAGTAAAAAAGGCATTTAAAAATCCCCCTATATTATGCTTGGAAGGTTTTAGTGTTCTAATAAAGGCAAAAGGCGTTGTTAATTTGGGAAACCGTTACAAGCGGTTACACGTCATAAGTGAAGTACATTGATGTTTTATTGTGTGCTTTTCAGTTCATTTATGCAAAATATACCTCCGTATGGTAGATAAAGCTTTTTTCTTAAGCGAGACCCTCTCTTTTAAAAATCGGGCATGAGACTCATTTATGAGGTACACTGGTAAGGTATTCCTCGCCGATGTGTTGAGAGACTGATATGCGGATTCCTCTTTGTGATGCTTACTTGACGCCAGATGATCAAAGCGCCGTGATGCAAGTCCTTCAAGCAGGCTGGTTGTCTTCCGTGGCGCCTGTGGTGGAGGACTTTGAAACGGCCTTCTTGGCGCAACTCCACGCATGGGGAGCGTCTTCCGCGCTGGGAACACTGGCCACACAATCGGGCACTTCCGCCTTGTGGATGCTGCTTCACGTGCTGAATCTCCCTGTCGGCACGGAAGTCTTATGCCCTGTCACGAGCTTTGTGGCGAGTATTCATCCTTTTTTGTATCAATCGTTTAAGCTCCGCTTTGTGGATGTAGATCCCCACAGTTGGGCGCCTACTTTACAGGCGTTTCAAGCGGCCCAAACCCCCCAAACGAAGGTCGTGTTGGTGGCGCATCTCTACGGCTTGGCCATGCCTGAACTCTTGGCCTTAAGGCGTTGGTGTGATGAAGAAGGCCTTATACTCATTGAAGACGCCGCGGAAGCCTTAGGCACCTTGGTGGAAGGCAAACCGGTGGGGGCTGTGGGGCATTACGGCGTGTATAGTTTTAATGTCAATAAAACCCTCACTACCGCCAGCGGAGGGATGTTGGTTTCGGAAGATCACACCGTCTTGGCTCAAATTAAGCATCAAAGTACACAGTCCAAATGCTACGGGGAAGGCGAGCTCTTTCATGATGCGGTGGGCTTTAATCTCCGTATGAATGCCTTGCATGCCGCCTTGGGACTCAGTCAACTTCAACGGCTCCCTGAAATTTTAGACGCTAAAAAGGCCATTGCTTCACGTTATGCCACGGGCTTAGAAGACTTAAATGGCCTAGATGTTGTGTATCAGGGTATTCCCCCTTATTCAAAGGCTTTAGCGCAGGTCGAACCCAGCTACTGGTTAAATCTCGCGTATGTGGATTCGCACGCCACGCGTCGCGCCTTGCAAGCGCATTTAGCGCTTCATGGGGTACAGGTTCGTCCCGTGTTTATGCCTTTTCCTGAAATGCCTTATCTACACCCATTTTGGGCAAATCCGAGTCCCCATCCGCGTGAGGCCTTTCCTCATGCCTATCGTTTGTGGGAGCGTGGATTCAACCTGCCGTCTTCTCCACAGTTAAGCGAGGTCGATCAAGCGGAGGTCATGGCCTTAGTTCAGTCGTTTTTATCCGCCAAACCTTAGAGTATCTTTGTAATAAAGGAAGCCTCCTCATTATGGCCAAAATTAAACGTAAATATATTTGTCAGGCCTGCGATTATGAAGCCCCCCTGCATTTAGGGCGTTGCCCTAATTGTCAAGCGTGGAATACCTTTCAAGAAGTGCAAGATGTAAGAGAATCCCCAGAAATGGCTTTAAATAGACCTGCCTATGCTCATGTGAGTTTGGCGAGTTTAGAAAGTGAAGCCGCATGGTCAGGTAATATCCCCATGGGGAAAGACAATGAAGAGACACACGCCCTTCTTAATGGGGCCAGTAGCGCCTTGTTGCCTTTGTCTGAAGTGGATATGACCACGGCCCCTCGCTTTTCAACGTTGATGCCCGAATTAGACCGCGTTCTTGGGGGGGGCTTACTGCAAGGAGCTTATATCTTAGTGGGGGGAGACCCTG
>JBIJBR010000182.1:0-3795 GCA_044345135.1 Vampirovibrionales bacterium | reverse complement strand
CGAACCTCCACGCATTGCTACACTAGTTCCTAAGACTAGCGCGTCTACCATTCCGCCACTTGCCCATTCTTTCAAGATTCCCCAAATGGTTTGGAGACCAGAACTATCTATCATTATGCCTAAAACATCGACTCAGGCAAGGGGTAATTTCAAAAGAGGTTATTTCAAAAAGGGTGCAGACTTGTTTTAGCGAGGCATCCACCGTGTCAGAATCCAACGCAAGGGGTGCCGTCGCCAATACTTAAAAAAGGGTAGGGCATATAGACCTTCGATGTGTTCGATGTCTTCTTTTAAAGCTTTAATGTCGCGTCGTTGTTGGCGTAAGGCCAGTAACCAGGGAGTACTTTCGCGTTGAAGCGTCCTGTTCCATTGACTCACCTTCAAGAGAGTCGGGATGAGTGCCATCAATAACAAGGCCTCCAGACTAAAAGCCAGTAAGATCCAAACATCAAAGGTATAAAAATCATGAGGCATAAAAGAGGCCACTCCTTTTATTGAGGGTCGGTCGTCGGGGGCGTCGTCTGTAAAGAGGGACTTACAGAACGGCGAGGATCAATCGGCGTATACGGAAGGGGATATTGCTCTTCCATAAAACGTTGGGTTTCAGGCATTAAGGCTTTTGTGCAGCGACGGTAGCGCATATATTCTAAATTACGATACGGCGATAAGAAGGCCCGTTGCCAAACAGGCAACCCGTTGATGTAGGCGATTTTAATCCGTCGAGGGGTGCAGGCGTCCCACCCTGAAGGAAGGGGGACAGGGGTGCCGATTGTCTTCGTTTCGGCGTCAGAAGACTCGGTGACAACAGGCATTTCTGCCCATGCGTTCGTCCAACATAGACTGAATCCAAGGCCGAATCCCCATACGCACAAGCGATGAAATGTTTGTTTAATCACAGGGGAGATTCCTTCCTAATTCTTTTGCCACAATTTCATAGGGGTTCCTATGGAAAACATGAAGAAAAGAGATACATCTCTATTCTAGCACAAAAGCCAAGCAGGCCCAGTCTCTCGCTGCAAGCGACAGACGCTTATGAGGTTCAAAGTGAAGGGGGGCTTGCCACGCATCAAGACACCATAGGGCTTGAGGACTTAAGTCCAGCATTAAAGGGGCATCACTGGTATTGAGGAGCCGTAGGATAAAACAGCGCTGAGACGCACTCCACTGATGCGAGCTAAGGCGTAACGCCTGCGGGGCTTGGTGGAGGATTTCATCCACAAGACTTTTAAGGGGAGAGTGGGGGGCTTGCGTATAGACAGGACGCACGAAGACTTGGTGCCGATGAAAGGCCAAGTGCGCTTCATCCAAGGCCTTGGGTATCCAGCGGAGCGTGTGGGTGAGGTGACGCCCTAGCCCTTGTCCTTGAGGCGTTTGAAACGGGGGACCTGCGGGATAAAACCGCGTGGGCAGTCGCCCGCCTGACAGATGAGAAAAGCCTCGATGTAGGGGGAGAATAAGATCATCACCACAGACTTCATAAGCATAATGACCCGCCATCATCAGGAATTCACAGGCGCCTTGGGTATTTTTCCATTTTAAAGCGCCTTGATAAGCCTGCCCAACGGCTTGCCATTCGCCTGTGTGTTGATCCACAGAAGAAGAAGCAAATCGATGTTCAGGAGAAGGAGAGGATAAAGGGGCGTGATGAAACCCTGTATGCAGGTCTCGTTGATGAGTAGCGGCAAAGGCAGGGGCGTTCAGTATTAAATTGACTTGTTGATTTGGGGTCTGAATCTGCTGGTGCACCTTGATCTCCAACACGCCTTCGCCTTGGATGCTCACCACGACCTGGCATTCATCTGCTCCGACTTGAGTCGTGGCCGTAGCACTTAGGGCCGTGTCGTCTATGTTAAAGGCCAAAGAAAATCGTTGAAGCGTGTCAGGCATCGGGGCGCTATTGTAGCTATCCCCCGCATCTTGAAAGGATTCAAGAGACAAACGAGGGAGAAAACGCTCTAAATCGTCTACAGCCTGTCGCTTGTCAAGAGAAGACAGCGCGGCGCAATCGGCCTGTTGTGTACTCGTATAACGCCGTTCATGACGGTGCGACAAGGGGACTTGCGTGATGTCGTCCTGCCAGTCCTCGATGAGGGTCTGCTCCTGTTCAACGAGACTCAGCGGGTGCTTAGGAGGCGCTTTTTCTTCGAAACGCAAGTGGATCTGGGGGCGTGGGGGTATTTCTATGGGTAAAAGTGTAGGGATTTGTCGAAGACGCGCCAGGTTTCGGCGGTGCCAGCTCGTCCATGTGTCGATTAAATTTAAAATCCGTTGAAAGCGCGCTTCATCTTCTTGATGCACGGCATCCACACTACAGCCACAAATATCGTCATGCGGATGATTCAGCAACAAGAGTCGCCACGCCTCTTCTAGCGCGTGGACTTCGGCTTGCCTTTGCCAAGAAGCGCTTTGATTCTGAGGGTCTATCCCAAGGTCGTTTTTGACGTGGGTCTGTTCATATTCGTAATGTCTCGCTCGTAAAGGCTCCCATACTTGGGTTAAACCCCATTCACATTGGGCATTCAACTGTTTAAGCCACGGCCGAGACAATAAAGTCCCACTGAGTAACGGGGCCGTGCCTGCTCCAAAATCACGGAGTTCCCCACGGCGATGTTCCAAGGCGTCAGGGGGAATCGTCGTTTCTAAAATGGCCATAAATTCCGCAGGGTGTAGCACCTTATACGTACGAAGAAGATCCTCTACGCCTTCTAAAATGCTCGCATCAGGCGGAGCCAAGTGATCCCCCCCCAAGGGCAAAAAGACAGGAAGCTTCCATGCTTCGATGCGCTGGTGCAAGTCGTTTAAGGCGTTTCGCTTGGCTTCAAGCAAGGGAAGCTCTACCTCTTGCAAGGGCATTTGAAAATAGCCTTCAGGCAATTGATAGGTCAGTAGTTTATCTCCATTCGGCGCCAGCCACTGAAAGAGGGGAGCGTCTTCCTCTTCTGTTAAGCGACGACCTCTCCACATCATGCCATGCCGAATACCGAGCTTTCGAAAGAGCATGGGAATGCTTTCAGGTTGCCCAAAGGTATCAGGCAGATACGCCGTAAACTCATGGCACCCCAACGCATGGGCGTCTGCCATACCTGTTTGGAGGTTTCGTAATAAGGATTCCAAACTCACTAAGGTGGTATCAGGCATGGTAAACCAAGGGCCCACATGGACTTGTCCGTTTTGAATGAAGGGGCCTAAACGGGTCATTACATCAGGATACACTGCCTGTGCATCCGCCAGTAAAGCGGTCTGACCATCCAAACTAAAGCGGGGGATTTTCCCTGTTTCTAAGTAGTTCACAATGCGTTCTAAGACGGCGATCAAACGATGCTGATACGCTTCAAAGGACAAATACCACGCGCGGTCCCAATGCGTATGCCACATTAAATAGGCAGGTGCGCTATTTCCTTCGCTTCCCATTACACGGCACGGACTTTGCAACAAGCTTGGCGAATATCCTTCCATTCATCCCGTAAGGAGCGCATCACGGTGATGGGGAATTGCTGAATTTGCTCCGCGCTCAAGCCTAAGTCAGACGCCAGCCCCGCCGCTTCCACAGGCGCGTTGGTCGAATCAATATTAAGCCCCACATGCATCAGCACAGACGTCACCGAAGGGGTGCAAATGGAGACGGACAATTTTTTGGTTTGTTGAAAAAACAAGTCATCCCCACGGCGTTCCACCACATGACCTTCAAGCAAGTCGTTGAGGCGGTGTTGAAGGATTGAAGAAAATAAACGCTGGAGTAAAACACCTTCTTTTAAAGAGGCATCAAACAATTCAATAATAAAGTGTTGCATGTCT
>JBIJBR010000024.1:0-13258 GCA_044345135.1 Vampirovibrionales bacterium | reverse complement strand
ATGGGGTTCAATAAGCGCCCATTGACTGTCAGTTAAGGGTTTATAGGCCATTTTTCAAGGTGTCCAAAACAAATAATAATACCCTCTATTCTAACACAAACTTACCGTATTGGTTCTAAATAGGCTTCAAGATTATCCCAACTTTTTGGAGTAAACGTCGCGCCTTCGCGGTGCGCATTGGCGGGTTGAAAGCGTCCATTGGTGGCGTTAAGGGGAGGGCTGGAAAAAGCGATGGGTTTCATAAAATATCCAATCTTTATAGGTTTATTGATAGGGGGAATAAGAAGGTTGAACGGGAATGATCGTTATGTTCTTAAAAAGTCTGCTGAAAGTGCTTTTGTGCTATTTGATTCCGTGACGCTTATAAAAGGTTACAGAACTTTACAAAAGAAGAACCCACCCTTCATGTCCACATTGGAGACAAACTCACACCCGATGCCTTTTTTAAGGATTTATGGAAACGGCATCGCTTGAGTGCACAGGACTAAAGACCCACCACAACAGGTATTCCACATTGCCCGACGCCCCTGTAATCGGGGATTCACTGACCCCTGCCAAATGCCAATCAGGCAACAGTGCCTGTAAATCCGCCAACGTCGCGTTTTTAATCCGTTGGCGTAAGGCCTCATCCGTAATCACACCATTAAAGGCCTGTGCTTCTTCAGGACTCAAATACGCATGGGCTTCAAACTGAGGCTTTAATAGGGCCAGCACCCAAGCGCCTTGTTCGGATACAGGCGTTAAACTCGCACATAAAGGCGGTAAAATATGACGCAAGGACACAAAAGACACATCCGTCACCCCCACCCACGGACGAGCCGAAGGAGCAAAGGATTCTCGCGTTAAATGCCTTCCATTGCGCGCTTGCCAATTCACCACGCGCGCGTCTTTCACCAAACGATGATGTAATTGCTGCTTGCCCACATCCACCGCATACACCAAAGCCACCCCCGCTTGCAGTAAACAATCGGTAAAGCCCCCTGTGGATGCCCCCACATCCACCGCGATACAATCAGTGACTTCTAAATTGAAGACCTCTAAGGCATGGCGAAGTTTTACGCCACCACGACTCACATAAGGGTGGGACTTAGACTTCACCTGCAAGACATCTTGATTCAGTCGAATCAAGGTCCCTGGCTTGGTCATGACCTGCGCATTGACTTCAACCTTACGCGTCATAATTAAACTCACGGCTTCAGGCAAGGTCGACACATAGCCTTGTTGAAGCAAGGTTTCATCAAGCCGTTGTTTCATGCCAGCGTTGCTCCAGTGCCTGTTGAATATCATAAAACGTCTCATAAGGCGTAAACGAAAGCCCCAAATGCTGAAGTTCTTCCGCCAAAGCCTCCCGAGCAAAGACCCAGTCGGCGACTTTCGCCATGCCAAAATCTGTGACGCTATCGCCCACCGCAATTTTAAAAGTCGTCGTTGAATCCCATTGGTTCAACACCGCAACCTTACAACAGGCACAGGAATTACAGACCGCGCAATCCACAGGGGCATAGGGCATCTCGACTTGAATGGTCGCCTTTTGAAAATTAGCGATATTAGAAAATAAGGTATAGTCTCCTTCAAAGGCTTTTAGCGCAGGAAGAATAAAGGCATCCAAGCCCCCAGAAACCACTTGAAAGGGAATCGCTTGAGCCTTTCGCCACGCCATAAATTCAGAAAAACCCGCACGTAACACCAGTTCCTCTTCCATAAAGCGGATAATCTCCTGCTTCAAGTCCGATGGCATTAACGCATAAAGGGCTTGAATCCCTTCCTTCACCGAAAGACTACGCTCCTTTAAAATACGAGTGGCAATCGTTTTCCATTGGGGGGGGGCAAAGCGTTCCATGGTCATGACAATCGCGTCCATTTCCGTAATGGTACCGTCAAAATCAGAAAAAATCACCCAAGCCTGCGGTGCTTGTTTGCGTTTATTCTCAGTGACCGTGGGTGAATCAGACATCCGCTTCATCCCACACACGCGTGATGAAGTGCGTCTTGAAAGGCTTGAATGCCTATGGCGCTTCCCCCTGCCACATCATGAATCCCTGTCCCTGCATTGATGATGACATCCGTGCCAAAGTCTTTGAGTATTTGAGGCACCATCGGGGCTTGAATCCCTGCTGAAGGCACCGAAAAACTAGGTAAAACGCCTAAATGGGCTGAATGCAAGGCATGATGAACCGCCAAGGCGTCTGCTTTAGGCAAGGACACCGACCCATAAGGACTCGGAAAAAGTACCGCATCCGCACCCGCTAAACGAGGCAAAGTCCCAAAAACCAAGGCGGGACTCATGCCCGTATGGGGATGCTGATAAAAAGCTCCACCCAAGGCAGGGTGAGCGATTAAAAACGCGCGTCCCTTTAAACACTGCCGTAAACTATGTAAAACAGGTAAGCCATAGGCCAGATAATTAAATAAAAATGCTTCGGCTCCCGCATCGAGTAAACGTTCCGCACGATTCACTAAGTCATGAACGGGGGCATTTAAATGCACGACATAGAGCGGTCGGTGTCCACATTCGGCTTCAGCACGATCCAAAGCCCCCACACAGGCATGAACTCGATCCAGCGCAGTGCTTAAGTCCTTGTCTGCCAGCACTTCATCATCCTTCACCAGTTGTATGCCCGCTTTGGCTTGTTCAAACAATAGATCCGCCAATGCGTGAGCGGGTACACCGACACACGGCTTGAAAATACTCATTAACAAGGGAGAGCGTTCAGGCACGCCAAGCCGTTGACGAATCCCTGCTTGTCCGTAAGCAGGACCTTGCCACGCTTGAGCCACCGAAGGGGGGAGTGCCACATCCAACCAGCGGAGATTCGGCAACATCGACACCTTACCAAAGCACACGGTTTGAAGCATCCCCAAATCGGAACTCAGCAAATCTTTAGGAAAACTTAATACCATGGGAAGCGTCACCATGCCTTGGGAAGAGGCGGCATCGGCGTCCCCTACCCATGCTTCTCCTATCCAAAGGACTTTGGCCAAGTAAGGCGACAAGCGTTTGAGTTCTTCAGGTCGTTGCGTGCCAATACTTTGCCCGTTGGCGATTTGAGTGGCATAGTCCCACGCCTTGCTCACTTTTTCGACAGGCAACTGAAGCTGGTACAAGGCCACCACATGAGTATCTGCGCGAAGAACCGCCTGTATTTCAGGCATCGACCACCATGAGGACAGCAATGAATGTAGAGGCATACGTCACTCCTTTATTTCTTTATAAATCGTTACAAATAAAGTAACCAAATACTAGCACAAAAATAATTGCTCCTACGTTTAAGCCCTTGTAGAAGCGGAAAGACTTTACAATTTTATTAAAAAGGTAAAGTCCTAGCACAAAAAATCCATTCTACCGTGTTTATGCCCATAACAGAAACTTCACTGTAAAAGAAGCCGTTACCCATTTAGTTTAAGGAAAATCAATATGAACGCCTCCGCCGTTACGCCCACCGTCAACCCTACGTTAAACCAACGTCAGTGGTTAATTCAACAGAAGCAAGACCTCCTTCAAAAAGAGTTATTGCTTGAAGAATATGATAAAGTGCAAGGCGCTTATCATAATTTAGAAGAAGAAGCGCAGATTTTCGAACAAAAAAAGTCCGATTACTTACAAGAAGAAGCGCAGTATGAAGCGTTAGGAAACTCTATTAATATGTCTAGTAATGGTGTTAACAGTCCCAATGGGGTCAACCCCTCTATTCAACAAGGGATTCCCACTGGAGCTCCCACAGTACAAGGCCCGCAAGGACCACAAGGGGCTAACGCCGCTTATTTATCGAATGCTTCTCCCTTCGGTGGAGGCATTGAAGGTCAGTTTAATCCTTACGCCGCTTACGGTGCGGCTCCCTTACCTGGTGAAGGTCAGCCTTACTATCAACCCCTTCCCTCCGCAAACTTCGCCACACCTAATGCAGGGAATCCCACGCCTCCATTGGCTCCAATAGGGGCTCCGCCATTAAATCCTCCAGGTGTGCCGACCCAAGCGAGCCTTCAACAACAGGCACAAAAAGCCCCCGTCACCCCACAAGACGTGGCCGCCTTGCGTCAGCTCTTACAAATGAATCCACAAACAGCGCAACAAGCTGCTAGCGTGTCGGATGCAGATTTGACACAACTGTTAAAGAGTGATCCTGAAATTGCAGGCGCGGTCAAAGAATTCCAAACCATGATGCCCGCTCCAAGTAATCCTGCTGCTGCAACAGGAGCAGCGCCTCAAGGTGCAGGCCAAATCCCTGGCCCCAACACGCCGATGGACCCTGCCCAAGCCTTAAAAATCGCGCAACAAGATCCCGCAATGATGCAGCAAGCCAAAGCCATGTTTGATAGTCTGACACCTCAAGAACGTCAACAAATGATGACGCAATTACAGAATGACCCTGAAGCGCAAGCCATTTTGGCGCAAATGGGAGTGAGCGTACCGCCTCAAGCCTCTGGCCCAGCGAATACGCCTGCGTCAGGATCGGGCACCGCTCCTACGGCTTCAAAGCCCCGATAGACATACTTATTGATTCCTTCTCTCTCAACATATATCACAATATATGTAGGGGTGTGTTCAAAACACACCCTTTTTTTTATGGGGGAAATTCCAAATAAAAATCGGCATCAGTGCTTAAACACTCATGCCGATTTAAACGTATGCAATAAAGTCTTAAACGGTCGTTAGCAATAAGCTATTGCTCAGACCCGCAAGTTCCGTCGTGCCTGCACACAACACAATATTTGCTCCCTTGGAGACCACTCCCGTGTCGAGCAACCAATCATGAATACTTGCCAAAGTGGCTTCCGTATTTTCAGCCGCTTTAAATCGAACGGGCATAACGGCGTATAACAAACACATTTGATAATAGACATGGTCATTCGGCGTCAAGGCAATAATGGGCACTTCAGGGCGGTATTTAGACACACGCTGTGCCATCGCTCCTGAATAACTCATCACCACAATGGCTTCAAAATCATCATTCCACGTTGCTTCCACCGCCGCACGAGCCACCGTTTCAGGCGACATGGCTTCAGGAAATTCTTGATACGCCACAGGCTCAAAACGCGTAAATTCACCATAATGCTTCCGTGCTTCGGCTTGCACTTTAGCCATCACACGCACCGCTTCCGTCGGGTAATCCCCATAGGCGGATTCTCCTGAAAGCATGGTCGCATCCGTACCGTCATAAACCGCATTGGCGACATCCGACACTTCGGCTCGCGTAGGGACAGGACTTGTGGTCATGGATTCTAACATTTGGGTGGCCGTAATTACAGGCTTACCCACTTCCATGCACTTACGAATCATCAATTTTTGTGCCGCAGGGACTTGTTCCGCAGGCAATTCAACCCCCAGATCACCTCGCGCAACCATGACGCCATCCGCTTCTTCTAAGATGTCATCTAAACGCTCAATGGCTTGAGGCTTTTCAATTTTGACAATAATTTTAGGCATACGCTTAGGATCACAACCATTAGCCAGCATAAACTCACGCAATTCAATGACATCTTCAGGACGCTGTACAAAAGAAAGCGCCATAAAGTCACTGCCTTGCTTCAAGGCAAACAAACAATCATGTTTGTCTTTTTCAGACAAAGCCGCCACAGGAATCGTAATTTCAGGGACGTTAATCCCTTTACGCTGCTTAAGCGTGCCGTCATTCAAAACCCTTACCCGTAATTCAATAGGGCTCAAGCGCTCTTCCACCTTCATTTGAATGTTACCATCATCAAATAAAACGGTATTCCCAATCTCAAGGGCTTCAAACATCGGTTTGACATTACAAACCACCAAGCCTTCATGGCCACCCTCATTATTTTCGCTATACGCAAAGCGTAAGGATTGGCCCTCTGTCACAGAAATTCCATCACTCCCATCGAAGAAACCCACTCTAAATTTAGGCCCTTGCAAGTCGCTTAAAATCGCCACGGGCTTTTGAAGTTCTTCCGAAATACGGCGAACATTCACATACGCTTTTTCAAGTTCTTCATATTCGGCATGAGAATAATTAAAACGAAAGACGTTGGCTCCCGCTTCAATGAGGGCACGGATCCCTTCAGGGTGACGGCTGGCGGGGCCTAAAGTGGCCACAATTTTAGTCAACCGAGTGGCAACGGTTTGCTCAACGCTTGAGCATACTTGAAGAGTCGTCATGAGGGATATCCTTCTAAATTAGGGGAGCAAGATGAAAATATTAATACCCCCTTATTATACGTGAAACCGATTGATTTTCAAAGAAAAACGCCCTTGCTTGAAACAAAGGCGTTTTTAAAGTTTACTCCGTTTTCAGATAGAAAACTTAGAACTTGATGCTGGTGCGTAAGCCACCAGCATAGAACATATCGCTGTCCGAACTACCGAAGGGGGTAATACCCGCTTGGATACTAGGAATAATACTAACACGATCGTTCAAGCGGAAATTGTAGTAGGATTCTACGACTTGAGAAAGACGATCACGTCCATCGGTAGAGAAACCGTCTTTGTAAGAACCAATGGCGTAGCCCACACCGATGTTATCCCCATCGCGGAAGCCCAAAGTACCTGTAGGGACATTCAACGCAACGCTTGCCGCTTGACGAGGAGACAAGGCGACATTACGTCCACTAAAAGTATTAAAACCACTGGTATTATTATAATTTTGGTTCAATCCGTTCAACAAGGCATCTCCACTCTTGTTGTTATTATACATATAGTCCGCATGTAAACCAATGCCCTTATAAATTTCTTGATCCAAACCCGCATATACCAAGTGGGTATTGCCAGGTCCATAATTAAAGGTATTGGCTCCACGAGTCACCACATTGGTAGTGGAAGGTTGATAATTGGCACTGTCGTTAAAGATACCCACCAAACCTGCATAGAAACTTGTTTTACGGTTGTCTAAGTTTGCCCAATTGTAATTCAAGCGACCTTCCGCAGCAGCGAAATAATTGTTGACTACATTACGCTCATTAGGTGCACCGTAGGCCAAAGTTAAACCCACATTTAAGTCGTCACTCAGGACAAAGTTGGTTTTCGCACCCACCATGGCAATCGTTGCATTGGTAGGCAAGCCAGGAACATTCGTTAATGCCGTATTTTGGAACTGCGTGTTTTCCTGACCACGATACGCAGACTTGTCGAAGTAATCACGCCAAGGCAAGATTCCTGCAAACAAGGTGTGTTGGTTGTTAAACAAGTTGAAGTCTTGTTCATAACCCGCACGGTCTAAGTAAACACTTTGACGCGCATTCGTACTGCCATTAGAAAGCAATTCATTGTTATTCGATGCATCCGCAGCAATACGGCTTAAGCCCATAATACCACCCGAATTACTACCCAAAGCAGCAACAGCCCGGACTTTAACACGACCTTCACCCAAGAATCCGCCTTCTTTACCTTCGTAAACAGGGGCTTCAACGGTTAAGCGCAAACGAGAAATGGCTTGAGTGGCATCAGCATAGGCATTGTCACCCGATTCAAAGGCACCCAAGGCACCCACGGTGAAGTCACCACCTACTTTAAATCTTTTTTGTTCTGCTTCAATGGCTCCTACGCGTGTTTCCAACGCTTCGGTACGCGCTTTTAAAGCGACTAATTCAGGCGCAAATTCAGCTTCCAAGGCAGACAAGGTATTGGTATCGGCATTGCCCATGTAAATTTTACCTGAACGTACGATGTACAACACATCACGCAAGGCGGCAGCCATTTCATAACGCGTCGCGTACTGATTACCCTTGAATTTAAACTTGCCGTTTCCAACAGGGTAACCTTCAATCACGTCGTATTTTTCAACGAGCTCTTGCAAGGCGTCATACGCCCAGTGATTCGAAGACACATCCACCAAGTCTTCCATGTGCGTCAAACGGGTATCTTCAGGACGAGTCGCATCAATAGATTCGATACGGGCATGCGCCACATTGGCCAAGCCTACCAAGAACAGGGAACCAGCCAACAAAATGGGGGTTATTTTACTAGAAGTCATTGAATTTTCACTCCTTAATCCTCAGCAATTTTTATTCTATTACTGAACGATATTACATTACTGAATGAGATAACATACAAGGACTCCCTATGCCTTTTGTATAAATACAAGAAACAGAACAAGGAAACGTCCCAAAAAACCTAGCTTCTTAAAATGATTACATTAATGAGCATAGATTTCAAAGTGATCATAACACGACTACATCGGAAAGAAAAGCTAATTTTTGAACACTTGTTTTATAATTTTTTTATAAATGTTGTTTCAAAAAGTAAAGCAATGTGCCTTCCAATAACGATCATCGTATTCGTCCTTCTTATTATATACGCAAAATGAAGTCTCCCCCTTGGTCACGGGTCCCCCATTTCCTCCAGCTAGAGGAAAAATACGCTTTCATTCGGACTGAGCCGTGCCTTAACTCGCTTAAATCGTTGCCACAAATTTTATAGGACGGCATGACTCGTTATTTTTTAGGGCGAGTCCTTTGATTGGCCGTTTGGTATTGTACAATATTATTCAAGGCCCCTCGTTCAAAAAGCATTCGCAAGATAAGTCGGTAACGATCGCCATGCTCGTCTTCGGGAGCCATTTCACCGACATTGACGCGTTCACCGTGGTAATACGTGTCGTTGGTCAAGGGAGGCTGTATGAAATTAATATGTATTTCCCCTGTGCTCGGATTTACTTCTAATAAGCCAAATCCTGTATCCGTTTGAATAAGAGAAGGAGATTGAGGAGGAGCCAATCCCATGTTCATCATGCGTTGTGCGACATAAGCTTGATTTTTCATGTAAGCAGGCAATAGTTCACAATGCGACGTCGAACCCAAGGTAAAATGTAGAGTAGGATTGGGGACAGCATGCACTTGCCCTGCTTCATCAACGGTATGCGAAAGGGATTGCATGGCCATATGATGCTCATGCCCATTCATGACCCCCGCCACACCATAGGTGGCTTCATCTGTCAAGAAGCGGTCAAGCGTACGGCGTCTTTGCGCCATAAAGGAAGAATCCGCCGCATGGGGGTCAGTCTTCATGTTAGGGAAATGTTGTATAATAATACGTTTACGATCAGGGTGCTGCGCTTTACTTTCTTTCAAGGCAAGATCCAGCCAATGCAGTTGGGCTTCTTTTAAGGCGGTATAGGCTTCTGTAAAATGGGTTGTTTTGTGCAAACGATCCATATCTTTCGCTTGTATGGTTGAAAATGCATTGTCATCCAAAAAGAATAAATCAGCAGAATCCCCTAAGCTGACTTGGTAATACCGAGGCACACTCATAAAGTGAGCCAATACATCTTCCTGACCCACTTGAGCATCATTATTGCCTAAGACACTAAAAATAGGGATTTTATGACGCACAAATTGCTGAAAAGGCTTGCCCACATGGCGCCACATGAGACGCGCATCCCCACTGTCGTAAGCGGTATTGTCTCGATAATGTTCATTGGGAGGATACAACAAGTCCCCTAAAATAATCGCGGCATCAATGTGGTGGCCTCGTGCTTTCGCTAAGGCGATGGATCCATCAATGTTATATTGCAAGGTTGAATTCGGATAGCCCGTATCTCCAAAAAAGGACACGCGAAAAACACCATCCGCGTTTTTGGCTTTTTTTAAATGGTACTGTACAAAGCGCACAGGGATTGATCTGGTACCGATTTTAATGGTTTTGGTGTCATCTCGTACTTTTAGGTCTTGATTGATCCAGTCTTGAATCCCAGGCATAAAACGATTCATCACGGGTTCAAAATCATAACGAATATTGCGAATGCTTCCCATCGCATTACTACGAATTTGAGTCCCCAAATCGAGTATCCAGTATTTTAAACGTTCTAAAGTGGTGTGCCAGGAAGGAGACAAGGCATAGTTTAAATGCTTGGCGGCGTCTTGCATGAGATGTTCGGAAGCCTTCCAGTCAGGGCTTTCTTGCAAGGACTGAAGAAATCGCTGCATTTCAGGCGACGCAACCGTTGCTCCCGTTCGTTGACGAGAAAGCACTGAAGGAGCCACCGGAGATAAAGAATAAGCAGGTGCCGAAGGAGAAAAAATCATGTGAGGTTCAAGTATCCTTGCCTCTGATTAAAGCGTTAAGAACAGAACAAGCGATATGTTCATAGTATATCAAAACACTGTAAAAAAAAAGATGTGCGCGTCACACAAATTCTCGATTGTTACAGATATCATAAAAACATACCGCTTTCTTAAAGCTTTCTTAGATTCAGATGCAAAATAAAAGAATGAATGCTATACTAAACTGCGGTATACTATTTATGCTCCATGTCACTTTTTTAAGTCAACAGGAATCACTACACTAAAATGGATTCATTTTCTATTATTCAACATTTTTTCACACAAATGCAATGTCCCCAATGTGGTCGTCATTTAGAAGAAAAGGGTGTGGCGTTGCTTCGTGAAGAAGCGCATACGTTTCTGGTGCATTTAGAATGCCAGCACTGCCATAGTGATATTGGTAACGCCATGATTGGTATTGAAACCTCCTTGGGTCATCTATTACGTCACACGCAGTCGGACTCAAACCTCGTCGTGGGCATCGAAGAAGGAGACGCGCTTCATTTTGAATTGGACGCGGGGGATGACGATGACGAAATGAACTTATCTGAATTATTTGAAAATATTCAGCGTTCTGAAAAAATGCCTCGCTTTGCAGGAGGCATTGGCTTAGGCGGGGTAAGACGTCGTTACCAAGACCCTGAGCTCACCCCTGCTGAAAAAGAACGTTTTCAGGACTGTGATCCCATTGGGTATGATGACGTACTTAAAGCCCATCACTTCTTTGAAAATTTAGGCCGTAACTGGCAATCCTTTATTCCTGAAGAAATGCGTCAATCCCAAATAGGGTATGAAGCGGAATCCCTCGTTGAAGAAACGCCTGACTAGCCCCCGCGTGACGATCCACCAAGGCCAAAACACCGATAATATCAACCGAAGGGTACTGTGCTTGAATCACATCAATCGCGTTTAAAGTCGATTTGCCAGTGGTGACCACATCTTCCACCAAAATGATACGACTATGAGGGGCCAAGTGACCTTCTATTTGTTTGGTTCCGCCATGAGCTTTCGCTTCTTTACGAACCAAAAAACCATCCACCGCTTGTCCCGCAAAGGCACTATAAGCAGTAATGCTGGTGACTAAAGGCGCAGCACCTAAGACCATGCCTCCGACAGAAGAAACAGGACGCTCCGCGACTTGAAGCTGGTGATAAAACAATTGTCCAATCAACCAAGCGCCTTCTCCAGACAAAGCGGTCATACGACAGTCCATGTACCAGGTAGACGTCGCTCCACTGGCAAGTGTAAAATGGCCTCGCTTAAAAGAATGTGTTTTTAAGCACTCAAAAAGTCGTGCCTGATTCAGAAGGAGCCTGCTGGGCAGGTGAATATTTCCACCCCAAGGATTGAGTGGACTCACTGGCATACTTAAGGGGTCGAGTAGCGTGGTTTTGTTCATCTTGTAATTGTATCTTTCGTTCATTAAAAGCGTGATAACGTTCGGAACCCAACACCGCTTCACCAAAAGCCAGTGCTTCTTCCATACAGCTTAGCCCCCATTCTACACCATTTACGGAATCAAAAGCTAGTTCCCCCAAACTAAATAGTGCCAAGGCTTGCCATAAGGGATTTTTCGCTATTTTAGCGTCTTGCAAGACCTGCTTTAAAATCTGAACCGCTCGCTTCGGTTGACTCATTTGCCATAGAAGGAGTGCTTTGTCTCGTTTTGTTTGCCACTGCAGCGTTTTTTGGTCGTGCAAAATATCCAAGGTCTCCGCTTTTTCAAGGCAGGCCAACGCTTTTTCAAAAGAAACTTGACCACCTTCATCGGGGTTTTTCCATATCGTGGCCAAGTGTTGTAAAATGCTCACGGCTTGGGGCAGCTGATTCGCCTCTAAGTAAAGTCGAAAGGCGTCTTGCCCATAGGCCAACTGGTCTACGCGAAGCGCAAGCGAAACGGTCATGAGACAAGTCAATGCCTTGGCCCATACCAAGCGTTGGGCTTGAGTGGCTTCATCTATAGCATTCACCGCCGACTCCGCTGGCTTCGTTTGCCACTCTAAGAAAGCAGCATGGGTCTTAAAATAATCTTCCATAAAACGATACAGCACAGGGTCTTCTTTGGACGAAGGCCATTGTTCGAACACTTCCGTGAGGCGCCATAATAAAGAGGTCTCTACCGCTTGCGAATAAAGACGTTTTTTTGTAGACGTAAATAAAGTTTTAAGATGATATAACGCTTTTTGCGGTTGTCCGTCTTTCATGTCTAAAAACGCTTGATACAAGACCAATTGTGCGGCTTCTTCAGGGGTACAACCGTTACGATACGGTTGAATTTGATCGACTATTTTCTTCAAAGCGACCACATTATTTAAATGTGTATACAAGGAAGCCAATTCAAATAGGGCTTGCAAATAAGCGTTTTCGGTATCACTCATTTTCTTTGAATGCTTTATCGAAGGTAAAGAGGCCTGCTCTGGTGCAAGCGTTTTGCTTAATCGAGAGGTTGCTTCAATAGGGGGCTTATTCGGAAAAGAAGTGGCCCATGTGGCTTTTGACTGAAGTGATGCGCTGCCTTTAAACAGATCTGTTCTGTCGCCAGCATGTGAGCTTCCTTTCAACGGACGACTGGTGGTGGAAGTTGGTCTTACCGCAGGCGTTGGAGGGGGAAGGGTTTCGGGCTGAGATTTCAAAACAGAAGGCCCCCGCTGTGAAACGTTGATAGAACGAGGAGGAGGAGTACCTTCTTCTACGCACTTCATTTGCTCTTCATGAAAACGTGCTTCACGTTCTAAGGCCAGCGTATCACTATAAGGAAAGACACGCCGCTTGGCAGAAAGCTTGGCTTCTTGTTCATAAAAAAGTGCCAAATGTTGATGCCAATACTGCCGTAACGCCTTTGCTTGAAGCGGTTTAAAAAAGGGTTGAATGTCTCGATAAAGTGCCACCCATTGTTCTAAAGGATCCTGAGGGGCCTGTTCACTTTGGACAGGCTCAGGCTGTACGGTCGTCCGTAAAAAGATTTTAAGAACGCTATGTTCAAGAATCTGCCTTAAATCTTCAGGCGTACTTTGTGTTAAACGAACTAAAATGGTGAGGCTCAAGGGTTGACGCATCACCGTAAGAAGCGCCAATAAGGAAAGGGCTTCACTCCCTTCTTCGTCAAGCAAACCTTGCGCCTGAAGGGCCACCTGTTCTAAAGCCTCTGCTTCACCCAAGGGGGTCTCCATACCTTGTAATCCCTGTGCCAAGTGCCGTAGCGCTACAGGGTGAGAAGACTCCTGATGATACAGTTCTTCGAGTCCTTCCCGTAACC
>JBIJBR010000023.1:0-13563 GCA_044345135.1 Vampirovibrionales bacterium | reverse complement strand
ACGATAAGTCCACGAATCATAAAGGCTTAAAACGGCATCAACTCATTCTTGTGCTACTTAAACCTAAATTGTTACAATTCATCACACCTGTGTCAACGCGTAGGGTCTTCTTCATCTCTTGAGATTTGACCCAATACGCCTTCTTTTTATGCTAAGCTAGCAAGCGTCATCCCCCTAATCCCTCCTAATCTGAGTCTTATTTTTCTTATGCAACCGCTTCAACCCACTCTCCTTCACGCCCCGTTGTTTCAAAACATGCCGTTAAAAGCGGATGGGTTCGTGCTGACCTATTTTTCTGATTTTTATACGGTGAAGCATCGTGACGGCAGGCGCTTAACCTGTAAGCGAAAAGCCTTACTGAAAAAGCAGGGGATGAGCGTCCGCGTGGGGGACTGGGTGACCCTTGATGTGCATGACAACGACTTGGCTTGGATTACAGGGGTCCTTCCCCCGCAACAGATTCTAAATAAGCCCTCTATTCACAACATTAGCCATGTACTGGTGGTTTGTCCGTGGCAGGAACCGTCTTTGGATTTACGTCAAGTGGACCGCCTCTTAAGCAAGGTACAGCTGGCACAGTTAAACCCTGTTTTGGTCATCACCAAAGCCGATATTCACCCTGAAAAAACGGAAGGGCCCTATCGTCTGGATCAATGGCAGGCTTACTATCAACAGGTGGTCGGCGTCCCAACACTCACGACCAGTATTTATAACCCCAGCAGTATTGAAGCGCTCCAACAGACCCTATTGGCCAAAGGGGCCACATGGGTCGTGGCAGGCGTAAGTGGCGCGGGTAAATCCTCCCTACTGAATATATTAGATCCTCAATTAAAGCTTAAAGTCGACGCCGTTTCCGCCAAAGGGGGACGAGGCACCCATACCACACGACACACCGAATTACTGGAAACCGCGCAAGGCCTCTTCATCGCCGACACCCCCGGCTTTAGTCAACTTGATTTTTCGCAAGAGTCTCCCCTCCATTTGGCCGCGACCTTTCCCGAATTCGACGCCTTCACCACGAATTCCCCCTGTGCGTACGAAGACTGTCTGCATCTACAGGAAGCCGACTGTCGACTGCTTCACGCGCTTGAATCAGGGCATCTACAAAGCAGTCGCTACCAACATTACCGAGAAATGGTCAGTGAAGCCAAAGCGGGGGAAGAAAATCGATTCCTACAGTCTCAGAAACAAGAAAGCACCACCAAGCTAGGCAAATCCAAAAAAGGAGGAAAACCTATCCATGTGGTCAAATTAGACGCGGAACAACGCCAAGAAAATCGTAAAGCTTCCCGACAACACTTAAAGCAAATCGAACAACAGATTCAGCAGCAACAGCGCCACCATACCTTAGACGAATTAGACGAACGAGAAGGAGACGATTTCTAAAATGGCCGCGTCACTCAGCCACCTCTTAACGCCTGTGGACTCCAGTCCGACTCCCCATCACCAGCACCCTGAATGGTTGGCATGGCGATACGGCAAAGCTCAGGCCCAGATCAACACGTGGCTAGAACAAGCGATTGAGTCTTCTTGGCAGGCTCAGCGTCCTTTATTAACGCAAGACACGGGCCTTGACCTTCATTTGCCTCGGCTCTGGCAAGCCACCCGCCACGCCACCGTATTAGGGGGCAAACGCATTCGCCCGTTGTTGTCTCTACTGGTTTGGCAAGCGCTCGGGCAAAGCGAGGAATCCCCTTTAAAAGGCATTTGTCTCAGTAGTGAATTCATGCACGCCCAAAGTCTGGTTTTCGATGACTTGCCCTGTATGGACAATGACGATTTCCGTCGAGGCAACCCCACCACCCACAAAGCCTTTGACGAAGCCACCGCCGTTTTAGTTGGGGACGCTTTGGCGTGCTTTGCCTTTGAATGCCTGATTCAATACAGCCCACAAAAAACGAGCGCACAATTAGAAGCCTTAGTCGCCCTTACCCAATTTTTGGGAGGGGTGGGGAGTTTTAAGGGCTTGGTCAACGGTCAATATGCGGATATGTGGAGCGCCAGCTCCCCCAGCAGCATGGAAGCCCTTCGCTACATTCACGCCCATAAGACAGGGGCCTTGCTTCGTTATGCGGTAGTCGCGCCTGCTCTTCTGGCGGGGGTAACCCCACCCGTGAAAGAAGGCCTTTCCGCTTGGGCGGAAATACTGGGGCAACTCTTTCAAGCCACGGATGATCTGTTAGATGCCACCGCCTGTTCTGAAACTTTAGGCAAAACCGCAGGCAAAGACGCGGAGCAGAACAAGCTCACCTATGTCAGCCTCTTAGGTCTTGAAGGCACGCAGGCAGAGTTGCTTCGCTTACATGAAGCAGGCTTGCAAGTCTTGGCGGACTTAAAGCCGCACGGGCTTCACGTTGAAGCCTTGACGGAAATACAGGCCTTTATTCTGCAGCGTGGGCATTAGCACATTTGGTGTAAAATATTTAGAGGATAAACCTTATGATTCAAAATGTTTACCTTTTTATACAACAGCACAAAAATGACCCTGTTTTTATTGTGCTGGTCCTTGTTGTATTGGTACCACTGATTTTATTTTCCATCCGCTTGGAAAAGCAAAAACTTACCCGTCTATTTCAAGCATGGGGAAGAACAAACGGTTTAACCTTTTGTTCTTTTAAAAGTTATGGAGGTAAGATCAATGGAAAAGCGTTAGACAATGAGTACTGGGAAAAATGGGAAGTTTTATTTTTGGATAAAACTTCTCAAAAATGTATCATTTATATGGGCGTGAGTAAGATCCCCTTTGTGCGTGATGCTATAAAAGAAGTTCAGTGGGGCAATGGTCGATAAATACCCATTGCTGGTGGACGTGTTAAACTAAACACATGGAAAAACATGAACTCGACACGACATTAAAAGGGCTCGCGGAACGGGTGGACAAAGCCAGCCTCGTGCTGAAAAGCACAGACACGCTCGACAGACTCCAACGCTTAGACGCCCAAAGCCAAGCCCCAGACTTGTGGAATGACCCTGCCCACGCCCAAAGCGTCATGCAAGCCCTGACCCAAGTCAAAAACACCTTGGCGCAAGCCGACCTATGGCAAGCTCAAATTGAAGACGCCACGGTGATGCTTGAACTGCTGGAAGAAGACCCCAGCCTTGAAGCGGAATTTTTGGCCTTGGCCAGCACCCTGACTCACGCCCTAGAAACGTGGGAATTGGAACAAATGCTCGGCGGGGAATATGATGATCACAACGCGCTACTCACCATTAATGCAGGGGCCGGCGGAACGGACGCGCAAGACTGGGCGGAAATGTTGTTACGGCTCTTTACACGCTGGGGGCAACGCAAGGGCTACAGCGTGGACATCGTCGATCGTCATGATGGGGAAGAAGCCGGCATTAAATCCGCCACCTTAAAGCTCAAAGGGCGTTATGCCTATGGCTATAGTCGTGCGGAGCATGGGGTGCATCGTTTGGTGCGGATTTCGCCATTTAACGCCAATGGAAAACGTCAAACCAGTTTTGCCAGTATTGAAGTGGCTCCCTTGGTGGAAGGCGTTGAAGCGGAGAGCATCGAATTTCGCCCTGAAGAATTGGAATTTAGTACGGCTCGATCAGGCGGGGCAGGGGGGCAAAACGTCAATAAGGTGGAAACAGCCGTCCGCTTAGTTCATGTGCCGACAGGCATTGTGGTTCGTTGTCAACAGGAACGAAGCCAGTTACAAAATAAAGCCATCGCCTTAGACATGCTCCGTTCTAAATTACTGGCCTTAAAAATTGCAGAACATGACGCCAAAATGGCTGCCGTGAAAGGGGAAGCCTTGTCCGCCAATTTTGGAAGTCAAATTCGAAGCTATGTGTTTGACCCCTATTCTTTGGTGAAAGACCACCGCACGGGGCATGAAAACAGCAACCTGAACGTGGTCATGGATGGCGATTTGGATCCTTTTATTGAAGCCTATTTAAGGGGCCAACGCTTAATCAAGTAAACAAATAACGGAGATGTAACGGATTTTTGACAAATGCTTCAAACTAAGGTATAGTCGTTCTTTAGTGTTTGCAAAATGATTTGCGTAGACAATGCGTTTTTCTCATTTTTTATTTACCAGTAGGTGGCGTGGTCTTCTTCATTCTAAATGTAATCACCATAAGGCACAATTGAGCGTCGTTGCTGGTTTTATTCTAGTGTGGCTTATGTGTTTTATCTAAAAGCAATATTATAGGAGCTACAAGCATCGTTTGGTTGGATGAAGTCCTTTTACAGTCATAGGGTAAACCGTTTCGCATGATGTCCATACAACAGCACCCCCTAAGCTATCACACCCTTTCGACGCTCAAAGCCGAACAGGATGAGTTAAAACACCCTGTTTTATCTCCCCCTGTCACCCACATCCAAGCACCAATAGGTGACCATTCAACCCCAGAAGATTCTTTTCAAAAATCACCACTCCCCACTTCAACAGAAACCGCCCCTCAAAAATTTAGCCTTTTGCATCCGTTTCAACGACCCAAAAAGAAAAAAGACCCCCCTCAAAAATTGGAAGTCTCTCCTGAATTAGTCGCCTTGGCGGTGGCCGCGTATGCCTCCACACTCAATCCCGCCGCAGCCGCTGGCTTAACCGCTAAAATCGACTCACAATTTTTTTGGAATTTTACCATGCTCGATTTTGTCGGTATGGCATTCCCTCGCATTTCTCGCTCTCTACAACGAGGCGCCCTACCTTATGATCCCGCTCAAGACCCTGAAGCTCAAAAACGCCACGGTTTAGATCGGTGGCGCTACATTAAACATCAACAAGTCCAAAATGCCAACTGGCTCAACTTACGAGAAGAAATGCTAAGAGAACTCCAAGCCGCCCCAGGCTCATTGTTGGTCCCCACCATTGTCTTTAGTCTCATTCCCTTGTTGAGCCGTCAAAAAGCGTTGAATTGGATGGGACGACGAAGCTTACAAATGTCTCATCACTTGGCAGAACAAGAAAGTGCAAGTCAACAACATTTTCTAAAAACAAAAACCCCTCGATTGCCCCAGCATGAAAAAGATATTCACGCCTTAGAAGCCTTAGGGCGGGATTATGTCCGTACGATTTTTAAATCACTGCCTGAATCACACCTTCACGAAAACCTTGACCTTACCCTTACGGCCAAGACGATTATGGATCCTTACTTTCACATGAGTACAGGGCATTTAAAGACTTTAAAAGAAGGACTCAAAAAAGGGGAGTTGTTTGGACTGCAAGAACAACTGGCCCAAGCCACGACCCTCAATACCAAAACCCCTTTAACCCTTAAAAACGTGACACTGTCTAAAATTATTGAAGAAATTGCAGATACCCAAGGCAAACTGCTCGCCTTTGATGTTCAACATGGGGCAGGGTCTATTTTCTTTAACCGCAAACGTCGCGGGGAACATGGCTTACTCACCGCGAAAATGCAAGCCCTGTATACCTTAGCCGAACAAAGTACCTTAACACTCAATGCCCAACACCTTCCCCAACAGCGCATGCATAAAGGGATGACCCTTCTCCCCCTTCTGGCAGGACATCAAGCCGAACAAGTGCCTATCTTAGAGCGTTTACGCCAGCTCGACAAAGGCCGAGATTTATGGACGGCAAGCCTTCGCGAATACTTAAAGCCAAATCAATCCAAGCCGTTTGAACAGATTATGGCACAGGCGCTTGAAAAAATGAAAGCCACCAAGGCGGTCTTAACCTTGGCCGCCTTGGCGTGGATGTTAGGCTGGATGTGGTATTTGTCCCATGCCATTCAACGTGGAGAGGAATACCCCGCCAACCGTTTAGTGTCATTGAGTCTCAAGAAAAAGTCTGAAGAAAAAAATCCCCCTGAAGAAACAGTCCCCCCCCCACCTAGTCTGTATCATCAAATCAAAGAAGGAGACTTGGCTTCATGAAAACGCCTACTCCTGCTCCCTATCAGACACACCCCCTATTAGAAGGCATTAATCACTTCTACTACAACCGGATTAATCATATCCCCACACAAGGGCGACATTTTAGCGATACCTGGCATGCGTCCGCTCGGCAAGCGGAAAACCCCTTGAGCAAAGCCAGTCAACATTTTGTCGCACAGTTTATGTCCTTGCTCAGCAATAGTGTCGAATTTTCAAAATTTGAAAAAACCCCTGAACTTCTTGGCGTCACCATCCCAAAGCTCCCCTTAACCTTTTGTATTCTGATGTTTTTTGGTTCCATGATGCCTGCGCGTATGCATTCCGAATACTTAAGAGCCCCCGATAAAGATACCAATAATGACGGTATTTCTAAAGGGAAAGACTACCGCGCGATTCGAGACGTCATTATTCGAGACGTGGCCTCTATTTCGCTCTTTTTATTCGCCTTAGATCCCGTTAACCATGCCTTACTGCAGAAGCGTCAACGAGATGGAGCCTTATTTAGCGTAGGTAAAAGTAAGCAGCCTAGCTTAATGATGATGATGAATCCCACCCTTAATCCTCGACATGGGCATCACAGTATTGATTACCCCAGCTTGGATCAACTCTACGCCTTAAGCGCCAAAGCCCCTGAAACATTCGCGAAACTTTCCGCCATGGATGAAGCCAATGATCAAATGCACCAAGCCCTAGAGCGCTACATAAAAAGTTACCCCTTTCTTAAAAAAGGGTCTCAAACGTATTCACAGATTTTAAAGAATCCTCACGCCAGTCCGCGGCAAAAAAAAGAAGCCGCCTTCAAGCTAAAGTTTCACGACACTTTGTCTCAGCATAGTGAAGGCCTGCTCGCCCATGTACAAGCCTTAGATGCACGTAAAGCGTTACTCAAAATAAAATTACAGGAAGCCCTGCCTGCTTCACAACGAGGCACCTTAAATGCCAATCCTCAAGCCCTAATTCGACAACTCTTTGAATTAGAAGGTCTAGAACGGCAAGCCGATGTAGACGCCTTAACGCTGTCTCACGTTCAAAACATTCTTGAAAAACGCATTGGCACCCCTGCTCAAGCAGGAAAAAAAGCCACAGGCCTATGGCATACCCTTCAAACGCAAGCCTTAGTAGGAGACTTACCCCCTGAAAAAGCCTTTTTAGCCCCTGCTCGAGAAACCATGGAATACCAGTTATTTTCAAAAGACATGGAAAAAGCGATACAACATGGGGACCTGAAACACTTTAACTTAATGGCGGACAAAGCCCATAACTATCAACATTTTATAGATGTCGCCACCCAAGCCGTCATGGCCAAGCACCCCGTCGTCAATGGGAAGGCCCTTCGTTATGCGGAGGTCTTTCATACCCTGAAGGAAGAACATTTTGCTCGTTTAGAAGGGACTATTGCGGAGTATCGCGCCAGTCAAAACCTTCTAGATACGCTAAAAGACCCTCAACACGGGACTGCCATTTTAGAGCACTTAAAAGCCCTCTACCAACATTCAGGCAAAGCCATGGCCGAAGTGGATACGCTAGATGCCCACGTCAAAGCATTACAAGCAGAAGGTAAAGACTTCTTGAAGGCGTCTGTCCACTTAGGTGGTAAAACGATTGACTTACCATGGGTAGAAGGCATTGCGGAAAAGCTACAGCTCAAAACCCTCAAACGCTTAAACGTCCGTAAGCTTCTTTCCGAATCTGCACGTAATATGCGCTCTCCCGTTGATTTTATGGGCTACGTTTTTGTTGCTGGCGTCATTGGCTACTTCCCTGTTTGGTTAAATCAAGTGGTCACCGACACCGAATTTCGACTCACCAAAGCCGCCGAAGCGTCAAAACCCAAGCAAGCCCCCTAGCTCGTGTTGAGCTTGGGTTAAGACGATACATTTTCATCAAACGTTCATTTGTTCTTTTGAATTTTAGTCTTTCTCACGTATAATGAATCACAGTTAATCAAGGTCCAAGCAAAGGGAAAATTCGTATGCCCACCTATCACGCCGAACTACTGATTGCCACACGAGCCAATGTACTGCACCCTGAAAGTAGAGCCGTGGAAGAAGCCTTACACCAATTGGGACATACAGAAGTCAGTACCCTTCAGGTGAGTAAGCATATTTCTTTTCGCCTAGAGGCGCCGCACGAAGCCGACGCGCAAAAGAAAATTGAAGTCATGACCCATGAATTGTTAGCCAACCCCGTGATTGAAGATATGCATCTCTTGAATTTAAATGTAGGGGAGGCCTCTTCATGAAGGAGTCGTCTCTCAGCATCGGTGTGGTTGTTTTTCCAGGAACCAATTGTGACCAAGATATTGTCGAAGCCCTAGAAGTCAACGTCCCGCAGGCTAAAGTGCTTCGCTTGTGGCATGACGACCTTCCCCTAGAACCCTTAAGCCTACACCTACAAGGGCTCATTTTACCAGGGGGCTTTAGCTATGGAGACTACCTCCGCTGTGGGGCGATTGCCAAACAGTCTAAATTAATGCACGCCATTGAGGACTTTGCACAAGACGGCGGGGTCATTATTGGCATTTGCAATGGATTTCAAATCCTCACAGAAGCAGGTTTATTAGAAGGCGCCTTGATTCAGAATAAAAACCGCCGTTTTATCTGCCAGCAACGGACTCGTTTAAGTGTGGTGTCCACTCAATCCCCTTTAATGAAAGGATACACGGCAGGACAGGTCATTGAAATGCCCATTGCCCACGGAGAAGGTTGCTACCTGGCGGATGCCTCCACGTTAGAGCGTCTAGAAGCAAACGGGCAAGTGGCGTTTCGTTATGAAGAAGACGTCAATGGCGCCTTGAACCGTATTGCAGGGATTACCAATGAAAAAGGCAATGTCTTAGGTTTAATGCCGCATCCAGAACGAAATTTACTGCCACAGCTGCTAGGGGGCTTTACGGGAGAAGGACGTCCCTTTTTTCAAGCCTTGGCAAAAGAATTAAAACCCATGGCTTGATAAGCGAATTTTGTCTTTGTTTCTCATATAATTAAGGTCAATACTTTTTTAATCCCGCGTCGTAGACATAAAGTCATAACCCCATAGGTACGAACATGAATGCCGTTTCTTCTGAACAAAATGCTGCTTGGCTAGTCCTTGAAAATGGATCCATCTACCCAGGGGCTTCCGTCGGAAAACGAGGCGAAGCCTTTGGTGAGCTCGTCTTTAATACGGCTTGCACGGGATATCAAGAAATGCTAACCGACCCGAGCTACAAGGGGCAAATGATTTTAATGACTTCTCCTGAAATAGGCAATACAGGGGTCAATACGGAAGATGTGGAATCTCAACACATGCACACGTCAGGCTTAGTGGTGCGTCGTTTAAGTAAGGTGACTTCCAACTGGCGCGCCGCAGGTAGCCTAGATACCGCACTGAAGTACGCGGGAGTCGTCGGTATTGAAGGAGTCGATACAAGGGCCATTACACGGGCCATTCGTAGTGAAGGCTCCTTAAAATGTGGGATCACGAGTAAGGGAGACACGCTCGCTTCCTTTTTAGAGGCCGTTAAAGCCCAACCCAGCTTAGATGAACAAGATTTGGTCTTTCAAGTCTCGACGGATCGTCCTTATGTGCTGCCCCCTTTATCGAAGGAAGCCCCTGACACCTACGCATTAGAGCGCCTAGTGGTGGTGGATTATGGGGTCAAACAAAACATTTTACGCCAATTACAGCGATTGGTTCGAAGCATTACCGTGGTGCCCGCCAATACCCCCTATGATGCGGTGATGCGCTACGGCCCACAAGCGGTTTTTCTGTCCAATGGACCGGGAGATCCTCGTCGTCTTCAGGGCGCCGTAGCCCTTGCCAAACACTGTATGGACAACCGCCTCCCGATTTTTGGCATTTGTTTAGGTCATCAAATCCTGAGTTTAGCGGTGGGTTTACAGGCTAAGAAAATGGCCTTTGGTCACCATGGCAGTAACCACCCTATTCAAGATCTCGTCACGAAGATGATTTACATCACGAGCCAAAACCATAGCTATGAGGTATGCCCCCCCGAAGATGCCCATGTCGCCGAAGACATCCTCATCACTCATATTAACCTGAATGATGGAAGCGTAGAAGGCATGCGTCATAAGCATTTACCTGTCATGAGTGTTCAGTTTCATCCTGAAGCCTGCCCTGGCCCCGAAGAAGCCAGTATCATTTTTCATCAATTCATTCATGCTTGTGCCACGTGGGTCTTACAGGTCAACGCCTCATGACGAACCGCCTGCTTCGCATCGGCTATACCCTATTAGTGGTGGATTCCGTTTCAAAAAGTCTTCCGCTTTGGGAAAAGGGCCTTGGATTTATTCTTGAAGAAGACTCAAAAGAAAGTGGATACCAAGCCTTGGTGTCTACAACGGGTCAAAAATGGGCGCTCGTGGAAGCCCCCGTGCTTGAACGCTATTCAGGCATTCCCGTCACCCTACCCCAACCCCTAGAACACGCCTGGCAGAATCCTTTGTTTGTCAGTCTTGAAGTCGCCCATTTAGAAGAAACGCTCGACAATTTAAAACCTTTTGGCATTCATGTCCTGAAAGCCCCCACCCATATGCCATGGGGCGCCAACGTCGCCTTTGTTCAGGATCTTCGTAGTGGGTTATGTTTTGAACTCATGGAAATCAACGCCGCTTCGTAAGCCTTGGCCTATGGACGATTAAGCAAAAGGAAGCAGCCCCTTATAAGGCTTGCGATTGGGTATAATACTTCAAAATAGCTTGCACAATGTGTTGAGACGCGTGAGGCGTGGCATGTGCTAAAGCCCGCTGAGCCAAACGCTCGCGACGCAAAGGATGCTGCAACCATTGACGAATAATGTCCTGAAGTTGCGCCACAGAAGACACACGATGCCCCATCCCCTTCGCTTCTAGCCAGTCCGCCGTCCCTGCTTCCTGAGGCATCAACCGTTTTTGAGTGTCAATCAACAAGGGAACCCCATAATGCAACGATTCAAACACCGTAGACGCCCCTGGCTTGGTAATCATCGCATCAGACAAAGCATAGAGCGTGGTCATTTCATCCGCCGTAGAGGTCAGTAAAATATGTCGATACCCTTGGCCGTTGATGAAGGCTTGCCAGCGTTTTTTCAGTTTGGTATGACTCCCCGTTTGAAAAATAATATTCACCTGTAAATGTAAGCCAGACGCCAAAAAATCCTTCAATAAGGCTTCAATCGAGCCACCACCTGCCCAGCCCGCATTAAAAAATAAGGTCAAGCGATCCGCTCTCTCTCCCCAGACGGCTTTGCGCAAGGCTTGGCGTTCTGATGTATTAAAAGGCACCGTATACGAGGCCATCGGCAAACCGATTTCACTCATCGCCTGCGGAGGCACCCCATAATCACTCAATTGCTGACTCGCCCCAGGAGTCGCGGTAAAATAATGCGACACCGTTGAATACGCCCAACCCTTCCAAAACCCATAGCAAGGGTCACTCACCACCGTATATAAAGGTAAAGGAGAAACCGCCAGCGGATGTTGCTTGGCATGGGCTCTTTGTAGCATCCCACCAAAATATTGCAACATTGGGTGAACTGAAATCACAAGATCAGGTTGATGCACCTTAATCAAGGCTTCCGCATAAGCACGCATCGGTTCTAAGATCAAAGGTTGATGCGACAAATTTAAGAGGTTAATCAAATGATAATAAACAAACATCCATGCCTGAGCGTGGCGTAAAATCCAGTTATAAATCGCTGACAGCGCCTTGTTTAAAAGTGTGGACGATTCCAACACATTTTCAATGTGAACGGTCTTGGGAGATGAACGACGCCCCTGCTCCTCAATGGCATCCGCCAACGCTTCAGCAATACGCTTATGGCCCCAGCCCGTCAAGGCGGAAATAATCAAAACACGAAGAGGCTTACGCGGCACAATAGGCCGCCGTAACAAAGACGAACACTCCAAAGTAGGCACTTGAAGTGTGGATAAATCCGATAATACCGTAGAAGGGGAGACCACCATCGTCGTAGTCAAGGTAAGACCATCTTTCATAAAAGCATATTGTGTTATGTTTCTCTATCTTACTTTATAGATAAGAGAATTCAAGTGGGTAAGCTGAAAAAAAGAAACTCCCCTTTAAATCCAATGTGGCACGCGGTCCAAGGCCATTAAATCTTCAATCCCTTCACGTTCCACCAATAAACCATGTTGGCCGTCTTCCACCAGAACCATCGCAGGGCGACCAAAACGATTATAGGTAGAGGCCATCGTATAATTATAGGCTCCCGTACCAAAGGTCATGAATAAGTCCCCTGTTTCCAAGCAAGGCCCTTCAAAGTGACGAAGCACAATGTCGCCTCCTTCACAGTACTTCCCAACCACACGAACCGCTTCTACAGGAGACTCCATACCTAATTTATTCACCACGCACGCCGAATAAGCGGCTTGATATAAGGCAGGGCGAATGTTATCTCCCATCCCTCCATTGACCGAAATATAAGGCAAGGCCCCTAGCACTTCTTTACGAGAACCCACGGTATAGAGCGTCACACCCGCACGGGCCATTAAGCTACGACCAGGTTCTAAAATCAAACGAGGCAAAGGGTATTGAAACTTGGCCGAGGATGCCTTTACTGTAGCCGTTAAGGTTTCAATCAAAACAGGGATGGGCAAAGGCGTATCCGCATAAGTATAGGCAATACCCCAGCCGCCCCCTAAATCTAGATCTTCAAAGGTGATTTGATACACCTGACGAATGCGTTCCATTTCTGCAAACAAAATCGACACCAAATCTTTAAACGCACGAAGTTCAAAAATCTGGGACCCAATATGACCATGAAATCCCTTATAGCTGAGCTGTTCAGGATGCTTTAAAATCGCTTCAACCACTTCATTCATCCGTTGAATAGGAAAACCAAATTTAGAATCATTCTGCCCTGTTTTAATGTAATCGTGCGTATGGCACTCAATGCCAGGGGCGACACGCGTCAACACATTGGCCTGAATACCCTTGGCTTTGGCCACTTTAGCTACCTGTTCAATTTCATCAAAATTGTCAATAATAATACGGTTCACCCCATGGTCAAAAGCCAGCGCCAATTCTTCTTCTGATTTTAAATTGCCGTTAAATACGATCTTTTCACCAGGCACCCCTGCTTTAATGGCCGTCATCAATTCCCCCGCGGAAACGACATCACAACCCAAGCCTTCATGCGCCACAATTTTGGCTAAACCGACATTAAAATTAGACTTACACGCCAACACCACCAAATGCCCCGCGTCATAAGTATCCCCTAATGTTTGGTGATATTCTCGGCACGCTGTGCGCAAACTAAGGCCGTCCATCACATACAATGGCGTGCCATAAAGATGAGCCAATTCCAGCAAAGACACCCCACCCAAGGTGGCATCCCCCACGTTTTCTTTAAAACTCAACGGAACCATGACTTGATCTTGCCATTGTGTGGTACGGGTAGACATCATATTTACAATCCTTTACCTTGCCAAACCCAAAGACTGTTCTTTCGTTTAGCGATTTACGACGTAACTCATTGCTCTTATTAAACCCCTAACATCTACCCCTGACAACCCTTTTCAAAAATGTCCTAGCCATTCTAATTTTTTGACGCTATACTGTAAACTAATTCTATAAAATTATGGTACTTGAAACACTAAGGAAACCCTATGAACGCTACCCTGTATACTGCTACTGCTTCACAGACGCATCCGTATTCTACGGCTCAGGTTTGTCAATTGTTTCAAATTCAAGAGTCGACACTGAAAAAT
>JBIJBR010000178.1:0-3912 GCA_044345135.1 Vampirovibrionales bacterium | reverse complement strand
TTCAGGGGGGATTTTCAAGGGGGGACGAAGGGGAGGAGAAACGCAATGCGTCCTACCCCGTCCCCCCTTGAACGGATTTAGAGGTGTTGGAGACCTTTTTCCGAGAAAAGGTCTCTGACGGCACAAGCTCAAGAAAGAAGCGAGACCTCCAAAAAAGCTTTTCAAAGTATTGTAAAAACACCGATTATAATGCCACAATGTTCATGCTAAACTAAGCTCTAATATAACTGTAAAAAAGCGTAATCAAAGGAGTGGCATCATGCAGTCTGCATTGAATCTCGCCGTGTCAACAGGGGTAGACGGACTGAATCCTCAACAAGCACAAGCCGTCACCCACGGAGCAGGGCCTTTACTCGTTTTAGCAGGCGCAGGCAGCGGTAAAACAAGCGTGTTGACCCGTCGTATCGCGTACTTATTAGAAGGCCAAGGCCAAGGGCTTGCCCCCGTCTGGCCGAGTCAAATTTTATCCGTGACTTTTACCAATAAGGCGGCGAAAGAAATGCGGCTTCGCTTGGCAAAACTGATCGACCCGAGTACCGCGCAAGACGTGTGGATGGGGACTTTTCATAGTGTTTGCGTTCGTTTATTACGCCGAGACATCGTCCATTATACATCTCCTTCTGGCACCACGTGGAAGTCTAATTTTGTCATTTATGACGAAGCGGAAACCTTGGCGGTGATTAAAGATATTCTAAAATCTAAAAATTTAGATGATAAGCTCTATCCGCCTCGTGGGATTAAGCATCAAATTTCCGCGATTAAAAACCAAGGTTTAGACGCCTTTGACCATGCGACTGGGGCCAAAGATTATAAGGCGGAGCGCCTGTCTGAATTATTCACCTTGTATGAATCCCAACTGGCTGAAAATAATGCCTTAGACTTTGATGATTTACTCTTAGTCACGGTTAAATTACTGCGTCAACACCCTGCGCTGCTAGAGAATTACCATCAACATTTCCGTCATATTTTGGTCGATGAATTTCAAGACACCAACGAAGTGCAGTATGATCTGATTCGTATGTTGGCCACAGGACAAATTCATAAACCTTTACAGCCGATGGATTGGAAAAACCGCAGCCTCACCGTAGTGGGAGATGTGGATCAATCTATTTATTCGTGGCGTGGGGCCAATTTTAGAATTTGTTTGGGCTTTCAAAAGGACTTTCACGGGGGAGATTTAATCACCTTGCAGGACAACTATCGTTCTACCGCGCAAATTTTAGAAGCCGCCAACGCGGTGATTGAACGCAATAGTGAACGACTCCCCAAAACCTTACGCGCGGTGAAAGGGATAGGGGAAAAAATTTATTGCTATGAAGCCACGGATGATCGAGATGAAGCTCACTTTGTGCTTGAAAAATTGCAGGACGTGGCCCGTCGCTCCCAAAAAACCATGAATGATTGTGCGGTCTTGTATCGCACCAACGTACAAAGTCGCGTGATTGAAGAATTCCTCATTTCTCGAGGCATTCCCTATACCATGGTGGGGGGGCTGAAGTTTTATGAACGTCGTGAAGTCAAGGATATTTTAGCCTATTTAACCGTTTTATTTAACCCCGATGACAGCTATAGCGTTAAACGTGTTTTGAATGTGCCACGTCGTGGGATTGGTGCTAAAACCCTTGAACATATTGAAGCTTACGCGCACGCCCAAGGCATTTCTTTTTATCAGGCCTTATTTGCGGCGGATCAAATCCCAGACGTAAAAGGCAAGGCACGTCAAGGCATTGCGGATTTTGTGCTGACGATGCAAAGTGTACACACCGCGTATACATCAGGACAAAGCATTGATGAAATCATGTTTCAGATTCGTCAAGCTTCTGGCTATGACAAAGCCCTTGAAACGGAAGACCCTAAAGATGAGGAGGGTCGTTTGGCTAACTTAGATGAGCTATTGTCTGTGGCGCGTCAATTTCACTTGGAAAATCCCGACGGAGAAGCGTCAGAAAAACTGGGCGAATTTTTGGCTCAATTGTCCTTACTGAGTGATTTAGACACTGCGGAACAAGGGCAAGCTCCACAAGAACGCTTGACCTTGATGACCATGCACGCTGCTAAAGGGTTAGAATTTCCGATTGTCGCGATTGTGGGCATGGAAGAAGGTCTATTTCCGCATAACCGTGCCTTAAATAGTCCCGATGAAATGGAAGAAGAGCGTCGTTTAATGTATGTTGGCGTGACACGGGCGGAATTCTTTTTACTATTGACGTATGCTCGTCGGCGTATGATTTTTGGGGAGCTTAAATACAGCTTACCCAGTCGTTTTTTAAGCGAAGTGCCTCGAGAACTCCTTACAGGAAGCTTTAGCTTGGATACGGAAGCGTCCGTATCCTTTGGACATCCCGACGGCGGAGAAGGCTCTCGACGCTATGGCCGTCGCGAAGAGGCAAGCCACCGTGCCGAAAGTCGTGGGGGATATTCGTCGAGCGTCTCTCGTCAAGACGGCAAACTCATGCCCCCTCGTTTACCGCTGTCCACCAAGTCCGTAGAAGCGAAGGCCCCAGAAGGACCAGTCTTTCAAGTCGGGGACCGTATTCAACACGCCAAGTTTGGAGAAGGTCAGATTGTTCAAGTCTTAGGCAGTGGGCATAAGCTTTTATACAACGTCGATTTTGACCGCCTAAGTGGTAAAAAATTGTTAGATCCTCGCTACGCCAAGCTCGAACCCAAAGCAAATTAAAATGAGACGCGATGACAAAAGGATTGCTCTTCAATCCATGGAAAGGGCAATCCTTTTAAGCGTTTTTAAAAATCTATGAGGGTAGGGCGATGCTTAAATTTTAAGAAAAGCCTCAAGATTGAAAAACCTTGATAGTTTAGCTAAGATTTTTGAATCGATTGAGTGTTGAAGTATCAGTACGCCTGTTCAGTGCCTTAATCTCCATTTCTATCACCTTTCTGTAAGGTGAACCTAGTGGGTATTTTTCTAATTCAAGCGTTAATAAAGCTATTCTATCTTGTGAAGTACTTACAGTTGAGGTCGTTTTTGGTGGGGGGAAGTTTAAGGAAGTGGTATTAATAATAGGCATGGTGATATCTCCTCATCATAATTGATAAAATTAATGTATCTAGTCAGGTAACAAAGCAAAAATCGACAAGACATTTGCTTTCGTTTTAATAAAAACATTTCACCCTTTAAAAATGCCTATTTGTTACAATAAGTGTCTATTTGTTACAATAAAAGTAAAAATTGACCGCCTAAGTGGTAAAAAATTGCTAGATCCTCGTTACGCCAAGCTTGAACCCAAAGCAAATTAAAATGAGACACGATGACAAAAGGATTGCCCTTCAATAAATGGAAAGGGCAATCCTTTTAAGCGTTTTAAAAAACTCTATGAGAGCGATGAAAGCGTTGGAGAGAGTTTAGCGCTAAACTTTAGAGGGTTCTTCTTTCTTTGAAAAACCGCCTGTTACGGCTGTGGTCCCCAAGACCGCCAAAGACGCAATCACAAGCGGGGTGATCCATCTCGTCCAAGCGCCTACTTCTTTGCCCGCGGTTCCCATGTGAACCAAGCTCACGCCGATTAAACCCGCCGCACCTGTTGCCAAAGCAGGCGCTAACGCATCTTTATACCAAGGGGTATTGCTCGTTGTAGGGGAAGCGGGTGTCTCTTCTGCCACGGGGGGAGGGACAGGATTCTCCAACGCAGGGGCGACTTCCTTCGGTGCTTCAAGAGAAGGCGTCACCGTATTGGGGGCACTTGGAGTACTTGGGGTGAATTGATCCTTTTTTATGGGAGAGTTTGCAATAGAAGAAGGAGAAAGGGAAGAAGGGGCTGCCAAAAGAGTAGGGGAGTTTGCCACGGTGGGTGTATTGCCTGAACGCATAGCCGCTAACCCCATGGGAGAAGTCGCAAGAAGAGAACGAATCATAATAGGTTCCTTATTAGATAAAGTGCTTTGAAATATTTT
>JBIJBR010000176.1:0-3943 GCA_044345135.1 Vampirovibrionales bacterium | reverse complement strand
AAGCCGAGGGTCATCATCGTGGAATACACTTTCTTCTAGGCAAGCCATGCCTTCATGACATACTGAAATAAAAACCCCAACATAAGGGGCTTGTGCGTGAATGAAATCCAATCTGCATACTTGCTATTGAGAATCATTTACAATTAAATTGTACTGAAAATGAAAAGGCTTGTCAAATCTAAAGTATTTTAGAATATCTTAGGCGCTGTGTTTGACGTATGCTCTTTGTTAAGGAGGCCAAGAACACGCCATGTATGACGTTTTAATCATTGGAGCAGGCGCTTCTGGATGCTTCACCGCGCTTCGTTTAAAAGAAGAAGACCCGAGTCTTCACATTGCGATCGTAGAACGGCAGGCCAAGGCCTTGCAAAAAGTGAAAATTTCAGGAGGCGGTCGTTGTAACGTCACACATAACAGTGATGATATCCCGTATTTGATGCGTCATTATCCTCGTCAACATAAGCAGTTGAAAGGCCAATTAAAGCAGTTTTCTCCGTCAATGATGCGCGCTTGGCTCAAGCGACATGGGGTAGACACACAGGTTGAAGCGGACGGGCGGGTGTTTCCCACGACAAATGATTCGCAAAGTATTATTGATACTTTTTTAGGAGAACTCAATTATTATAAGGTCTCGATTCACTTTCAAGACGCCGTCATTCAGGCGACTTTTCAAGCCGAGTCTTCATGCTTTGAACTCCGTACTCAACGTGAAAAGGTGTATCACACCAAGCGCTTGGTTTTGGCGACGGGGTCTCATGCCTCAGGCTACGCCTTAGCAAGTGCACTGGGTTTAAGCGTGACACCCTTGAGTCCCTCTTTATTTAGCTTTGTGGTGGATGATTCTAAGCTAACGGCTTGTGCGGGTTTAAGCCTTCCACAGGTATCCCTTCGCTTAGAAACGGGGCAAAGCGTCAAGCCCTTTAAGCAAGACGGTCCTTTACTGATGACCCATTGGGGCTTGAGTGGTCCTGCTATTTTAAAACTTTCCGCACAAGCGGCGGTCGATTTGCAGGCGTCTGCTTATCAAGCGCGTTTGTGGGTGAATGCCTTGCCTCAACAAGATCAAGAAGCCACCCAAAAAAGGCTAAAGGCCTTGCAAGTGGAGCACCCTAAACGTTATCTTAAAAATATTAAGCCTGAAGAAGTTTTGCCGTGGCGATATTGGGAATTTCTATTGGAGCATCTGAATATTCCTGCGGATCGTAAATGGGCAGAACTGCTTAAAAAAGAACGACAGGGCTTGGTGGAGGCCCTTCATCATTTGGAAATTTCTGTCAGCGGGAAAGGCCAATTCAAAGAAGAATTTGTGACTGCAGGCGGTGTAGATTCAGCTGCTTTGAATTTGCAACACCTAGAAGCCAAACGTGTGAAGGGGCTCTATGTGGTGGGCGAATTACTAAATGTGGACGCCATGACAGGAGGCTTTAACTTTCAACATTGTTGGGCCTCTGCCGATGCCGTGGCTCGTGCCATAGAAAAAGAACCGTTTTAATGAAGCCGATTGAAGGAATGAACCAGAAATCATTCACCCCTGCCCTATGGGGCATCAAAAAGAGGAGAAAATAGACCCATGACCACTCCATTTGTAGAGACACCCTGCTTATTTTGTAAGATTTTGGCAGGAGAAATTCCTGCTCGTGTGGTGTATGAAACAGAAAAAATCTTGGCCTTTGAAGATCTTTACCCTCAGGCGCCGATTCATGTGTTGATTATTTCTAAAACGCATACGCCTTCGCATTTAGAAACAGAGGACTCGACTTTGTATGAAGATCTTTTGCAAGGGGCCAAAGCACTGGCACAGCGCTTCGTCATACAGGACTACCGTTTGGTGATGAATAACGGGGCAGGCGCGGGGCAGAGCGTCTTTCATATGCACTTACACTTGATGGCGGGGCGTTCATTTTCGTGGCCTGCGGGCTAGGTTTTTGAAAGCACTATATTGGGCCGAAAAAACCTAGTGTTGCTGACGTTTTTGACGTAGACTAGGCAGGGACTTACAAAGGAATGAGATGCGATGAATCGTCAAGCCGCCTTTAAAGATTTATTTCTTCATAGTACAGGGGTGGAAGATGCTCTATTGGAGCGTTATAATCTTTCTGGGCCTCGTTACACCAGTTACCCCACCGCACCTGTTTGGCGGGACGATTTTAAGGCAGAGGACTTGGTGACTTTGCTCAATACGTCGAAAAAGACGTCTGCCTCCCTACCGTATTCGCTTTATATTCATCTCCCTTTTTGCGAAAGTCGTTGTCATTTTTGTGCCTGCAATGTGGTGGTGACCAAGCAAAAACAACATGCGGAACGTTATTTACAGCTTTTGTTTCAAGAAATTGATTTATTGGTGCCTTATTTAGATCTGAACCGTCCGGTGATGCAATTACATTTAGGCGGTGGCACCCCCACGTATATGACGCCTGAACAGTTGGAGCGTCTATGGGATAAATTGACGCAACATTTTAACATTCATGCGGAGGCGGAAATTAGTTTAGAAGCCGATCCTCGCGTCACCACCAAAGAACATCTAATGACTTTGGCGCGCTTGGGCTTTAACCGTATTTCTTTAGGCGTGCAGGATGTTGACCCCACGGTACAAGTGGCGGTGCATCGGGTGCAGTCCATTGAAGAAACTCAATTTTTAATGGAAACGGCGCGTGCGGTGGGCTTTAAAGGCGTGAATGTGGATTTGATTTATGGCTTGCCGTATCAAACGCCTGCCACCTTTTATGAAACGGTTGATACCATTATTCGACTTAATCCCGATCGTTTGGCGGTGTATAATTATGCTCATGTCCCGTGGATGGCCCCATGGCAAAACTACTTGCCTGAAGCAGAAATGCCTAAGGGGACGGATAAATACGCCATTTTTCGCCAAGCCACGAAGCAATTTTTAGAAGCGGACTACGTCTATATTGGAATGGACCACTACGCCAAGCCAGAAGATGAACTGGCGCAGGCTTGGGAGTCGGGTGATTTGCACCGTAATTTCATGGGCTATACGACTCGGGCCGGTCAAGCCGAATTGGTGGGCTTGGGCTTAAGTGCCATTAGCAGTTGGCAGGGGTATTATAGTCAAAATGTGAAAAAATTGTCGCAGTATGAACAAGCCTTAAATGCGAATACGTTGCCCCTTTGGAGAGGGTACTCGCTCACGACGGATGACCTCTTGCGTCAAGCCGTGATTATGCAGTTGATGTGTCAAAATCGCTTGGATTTTGCGAGCATCGACGCGCGGTTTAAGATCACGTTTGAAACCTATTTTGCCGATGCCTTGGAGGCTTTGAAGCCTTTAGAAGCCGACGGTTTGTTGACGATCAAACACCGCCGAATCGAGTTTAGTCCCTTAGGGCGTATTTTTAGTCGAAATATCGCCATGCCCTTTGACGCTTACTTACAAGGACAGATCGCTTCGACGCAAAAGCCCTTGTTTAGTAAAACCCTTTAGGGTGTGTCGATACTTGCTTAAGAAGGGAATAGACTTTACACACGTGTGGACAGTAAAAGTTCTAAATCTTCGGGGGTGTCCACGCCAATGGGCGCTTTATCTACGACGCCTGCGTAAAGGCGTAGCCCTAAAGACAAGGCCCTAAGCTGTTCGAGTCCTTCATAGGCTTCTAAGCTGGAAACAGGGGCTTCAACAAAGCGTTGTAAGGCCTTGATTTTATACGCATACACCCCAATGTGACGGTAATAGGTCGTACTATTGGCTTGGGTGTGTTGAGACAACTGAAGGCCTTCTCTCAGGTAAGGAATGGGGGCACGGCTACAATATAAAATTTGTCCCGCTTCGGTATAAACTGCTTTGACCCGATTGAGGTTCTTTAATAAGGCGTTTGCTTCTTCTACAGTGTGTGGGGTGTCAGACCCAAAATAAGGGGTCACCAAGGTGACGATATCCGCCACGTCTTGATACGATTGCATGGCTTGCCAGAGGGTGTTTAAGTCA
>JBIJBR010000057.1:0-8503 GCA_044345135.1 Vampirovibrionales bacterium | reverse complement strand
GGATTGATACTATTTCGCAAGACATTCAACTCCCCATTGCCAATGTGTTTCATGCGGGGGATGGTAATTTGCATCCGCATATTATGTTTAAGGATCACGACCCTTCTACCTTGGAACGCGTCAAGGCGGGGGCGGATGCCATTTTTGACTTATGCCTTGAAGTCGGCGGCGTTTTAAGCGGGGAGCATGGAATTGGCCTTGAAAAAGTGGCTCATATGCCCCAGCAGTTTGACGCGTGGAGTTTAGCGGCTCAGCAAGCGGTTAGCGAAGCCTTAGATCCCGCCTATGTGGCGAATCCCCATAAATTGTTACCGCAGAAAGGCTGTTGTGGTGAATCTCATCACGCCAAGCCCATAGGCAAGGGGCTTTCTGTACAGCAGTGTCAAGAGCAAACGCTGTGGATTTAGTGCGTTGACCTAGCACAAAAAAGATTTCAGCGTGTTTTATCCCTTTGAAAGCAACCATACGATGCTTTTGATGATGATTTACGCTATAACATAAAGAAAGGTTCAATGATGAATCCTATTTCGGGTTACTCCCCTTCTCCTCAAATGAATACTCAACGTTCAGGTGGTTATATTACATTTAATAAACAATTAATGCCATCAATTGGTCAAGAAATTTCAGAAGAAGCAGTAGTACTTTCTTCAGAAGAAGTAAAACGTGCAAAAAATGTTCTGAACAGGTTAGAGGGTTTCATTGGTTTAGAAAATACCCAAGGACTTTTACTTCATGCTCTTCAACCAGATAAAAAAGTTATACTTGCTATCACTGATTATCCTGGATTACAAGATGAACCTAAGATTGGTTTTTACAAACAAGTGGGATCATCATTCAGAGAACTTGTTCAGAATCTCCCAATTTCTCAAGTAGCTGAATACATAGGTAATGAAACGGATGCCGATCGCTTTTATAAACATTCATATGAGAAATAAAAATGTGGATTCCCTACCACCCGACCTATGTCAAGATCAGATTCTCCCCTCTGTTGAGGATGATGATTTTTCCTTCTGTCTTAAGCTGGCGACGTCAGAGACCTTTTCGCGGAAAAAGGTCTCCACCCCTCTAAATCCGTTCAAGGGGGGACGGGGTAGGACGCATTGCGTTTCTCCTCCCCTTCGTCCCCCCTTGAAAATCCCCCCTTCATGTCGAAAAAGTTTTGACTTTTTCTCTTGGGAAAGAAAACCGTTGGTTTCCTCTCCCAAGCTCTCCTTCCTAAAGGAGTAGATTCACTTCGTGAATAAGAAGTTTTTGTCCCCACCTCCTCGCATCATTTTTTTACACGATGTCCGCAAAATGTCTCGGAAGCCTCGCATTTAATGCGTGGACGTCTACCTTTAAAATACTCCCACCGTTTGGTGAGGGAACCTAGTTATTGTTGAAAATGATAAAATGTCGACAAACGGTATTTAAATATGAAAAAGCACTATATATATAGGGCTATAAAAGCAGTTGCGCTGGGGATTCAAGGACCGCTTTGACCTGATTGATAAAACGCGCGGCATCGGCACCATCGACCACACGGTGATCCGCACTGAGAGAAAGATTCATGACCTGCCCCACCACAATCGCATCTGACTCATTGACCACAGGGACTTTTCGTAGCTGATTCACCCCTAAAATAGCCACTTCAGGCGCATTGATAATCGGAATACCAAAGACGCCCCCAATACTACCGATACTGGACACCGTAAAGGTTCCCCCCTGCATATGAGACGCTTTCAATTGCCCCTGACGCGCCCATTGACCTAAATCTTGAACCACTTTCGCCAGTTCAAACAGGTGTAAAGTCTGTGCATTAGGAATCACAGGCACCACAAGCCCTGTAGGGGTATCCACCGCCAAACCCAGGTTGACCGTGGGGAATTGATGAATCAGCGTTTGCGTTTCATTCAAGCGACTATTAAGTTGTGGAACTTGAGGTAAAGTCAAGGCAATGGCTTTTAAGACAAAAGTCAAGGGCGTGAGCTTGACTCCCGCTTCCGCAGCCGTACTTTTTAAGTCTCGGCGAAGGGCTTCCACTTTATCCATACGGATTTCATCCACATAGGCAAAGCTTGGGATTTCTTGCGTGCTGGCGAGTAGGCGCTGTCCAATTTTTTTACGAATACCGCTATAAGGAAGGTCTTGCACAGGAAACGTCGTGGCCCCCCCGCGTGTAAAAAAGGACGCTTGGGGGGATGGCGATACAGCAGATTCAACATCTTGCGGGGTAATACGCCCCTGTGGTCCAGAACCGGTTAATTCTTCTAGGGCAACACCTAAACGTTTGGCCAATTGTCGGGTGGCAGGTGCGGCCAACACCACCGTCGAAGAGGCAGGCTCCTTCAGGACGGAGACCGATTCCAAGGGGGAGGCAGGAGATTTTCCTTCCCCCACGGTTTGCACAACAGGACTCGCAGCGGCGGGAGCGGGCGTCGCTTTAGAAACCGTCGCGCTTGCGGAAGACAAGACCAGGGAGCCTTCTCCAAAATGAAGATCCACCAAGGGGTTGCCTACGGGGACGACATCCCCTACTTGTGCATATTTTTTGACTAAAATCCCTGAACGAGGCGACGGAATTTCCACCGTGACTTTATCCGTCATCACTTCAAGCAAGGCTTGGTCTTCCTCAATGAATTGACCTTCTTCCGCCAACCACGCCAAGATTTCCCCTTCAGCAACGCCTTCCCCAATATCAGGCAACGTAAAAATCAGGATATTTTCTGACGATTGCTCTGTAGCGCTACTCATACGACGGATCCCTTCCCCAATAGCCTTTATATCCTTTAGCATACCATGAATACACCCTAAAGAAAAAGTCTCCTAAAGAGAACAGAAGCCCTTTTTTCTGTTATGATAAGAAAGAATAAACCTCATACCATTTAATTGTGTAGGACGCCCCCATGACTGCCGAAACGCTTTTTATTACCACTGCTATTGATTACGTCAATGGGAAACCACACTTGGGGCATGCCTATGAAAAAATGGCCACCGATGCCATTGCCCGCGCCTTTAAAGCCATGCAAATTCCCACCTATTTTTTAACAGGGGTGGATGAACATGGTCTTAAAGTCGAACAAAATGCAGCACAACACGGCCAAAGCCCTAAGGCCTTTGTGGATGAGTTGTCTCAGTCTTTTGTCGCCTTATGGCAACATTGCGATGTGGCCTACGACCGTTTTATTCGCACGACCGAAACCCAGCACTATGCGGTGGTCTCTCAATTATGGGAACGTATGCACGCTAAAGGGGATATTTACAAAGCGAGTTATGAGGGGCATTACTGCACGGGTTGTGAGGCCTTTCTCACGGAACGCGACTTGGATGAAACAGGGGCCTGCCTCATTCACAAAAAAAAGCCTCAAGTCGTTTTAGAAGAAAATTACTTTTTTCGCTTAAGTCGTTATAAACAAGCGTTGTTGGATTATTTTGAAGCACACCCTGATTTTGTACAGCCTCACTTTCGAAAAAATGAAGTGCTGAATATGTTGGAACATTTGCAGGATATTAGCGTTTCTCGTAGTACAAAATCCGTGACGTGGGGCATTCCTGTCCCCAATGATCCTGAGCAAGTCATTTACGTGTGGATTGATGCCTTGTCGAACTACTTAACAGGCTTAAATTATTTAAGTGACGACGACGTCCTCTATCAACGTTTTTGGAAAACGCCCAGTAACGAAGCGAATGCGGTGCATATCATTGGGAAAGACATTCTTCGCTTTCATGCGATTTATTGGCCCGCTCTCCTGATGAGTGCCGAACTTCCCTTACCTAAACTCGTTTTTGCGCATGGCTTTATTACCTTAGAAGACGCCAAAATTTCTAAATCGTTCGGCAATGTCATTTCTCCTTTTGAAATTACCGAAACCTTCGAATTACCCAATGCGGATACCCTACGCTATTACTTACTCACCTGTACTCCCTTTGGGCAAGACGGCAATTTTTCGATCCACGACTTTAAGCTCAAAGTCAATGCCGATTTAGCCAATAATTTGGGGAACTTACTTAATCGTTCCCTGAGTATGGTGGTGAAATATTTTGAAGGTCATCTCCCCCCTTACCAAGGTCACACGACAAATTCAAGCTTAGACGCCCTAAGAGCCTTTGATGCCTTACAAGCATCCGTTGAAGAGGCGTATCGCGCCTTTGATTTTCAAAAGGTGGCAAGCTTACTCTTAGAACGCGTGGACTTAGGCAACCGTAGCATTAACGACCTCGAACCATGGGCGCTCTACAAAGCAGGCAAAACTGAAGCACTGGCGGACTTAATGTATTCTATTTTAGAAAGCTTAAGAATTGTGGCCATCTTATTCGCCCCACTGCTTCCCAATTTGTCCGCTGATATTCTGACACAACTGGGTTTTGACGCCCGTGACTTTCAGTATTTCAATGCCCTAGACACACAACGTTTTTCCTCCACACTTCCCCATACCGTCCACCCCACAGGCCCTTTGATTCCTCGTTTAGACAGCGAACTCATCGGCGCGGAGAAAAAGAAATAGCCCCTAAAGAAAGATAAAGGAACCGATAGATGACCCTAAGTGCTGAACTGTATTGGTTACCCCATTGTTCCACCTGTCAAAAAGCCAAAGCCTTTTTAGAAGCCCAAGGCGTCAGTTTTACGAAGATTCATGATATGAAAAGCACCCCGCTTTCGGCAAGTGAGCTGGATGTCTTAATCGAATCCATGGGCGGTGCAGACGCTTTATTTTCTAAACGCGCCATGAAATTTCGGCAATGGGGCTTACATGAAAAAGAATTAACCCCCACCGAATTAAAAGATTACATGGCCCAAGAATACACGTTTATTAAGCGCCCCGTGATACGGCTCAGTAATGGTAAAACCTTTGCTGGTTTTGCCCCTAAGCAACTGGCCACCTTTTTTGAATCCTTATGATCAGGTAAAAAAGAGCTAAATTTTTACATCCAAAGGACGGTAACGTGTGGATGCTTTTTTCCATCGACGGGACGAAAATGTGGCCATGCGTTTAAAATCCAACACATTTTTAGGATACAAAAGCATGGCCCACAGTAATTGCCCCGTTTGTTCCACCAATAATTTCACAGGATTGTTATACCACAGGCTTCGCTTCAAAGCATAATAGGTATCAAGATTCATGAGTCAAAGGCTCCTGTTTAAATTCCTTGGGATCCAGCTTTAGCTTTTGTAAACAAGAAACCGCTTCTTGCAGGCGTTCAAAATCCGCGTAGGTGATCGCCTCTTTTTTGAGGAAAAGCATCACCGTACTAAGCTTTTTATTACTTCTTAAATAGATAAACTGTGGAGAGGCGACCGCATCATTAAAGAAGGAAAATGACATTTCAGAGCGGTGCGTACCACTTTCATGTTGATTTTCAAAGGAAAGCGTAGCCGTATTTAAATCGAAAACCAAAGCACACCTTGCATTAAGATACACACGCTTCCACAAGCCATAGACAGTAATTTTTGTTATAAACAGTGCGGCGACGGCAGCGATTAATCCAATGATATTCACTTGACTCGAAAATTGTAATAGATGCCAATTAAATGCCCCGATGTCGATGAAATATCGAATGTCTTCTAAGACAAGATATCCCGCACTGCAGAAATACATAAACAGCAAGACAGGCAAGACTTTATTATCAAAATAAGGGAAACGGCGAAAATAAGAAATCAGTTCTTTTAAAGACGGTTTTTCAACCACAAAGTTTACTTCGATAAGATTAGACATTTTCAAGATTCTCCTGCTTGAATTCGTCGGGGTCAAGTTTTAGCTTTTGTAAACAAGGAATTACCTCTCGCAGGCGTTCAAACTCCGCGTAGGTGATTTGATTCTTCTTTACAAACAGGTACTTGGGGTAGTATTTCGCCTGCTGACTCAGAATCAAAAAATACCGAGACGATTGTACCACTTCAATCGACGACAAGGGCATGTGCACGTCTATTGTGGCAAGCGCATAGGTCTTACAGTTAAACAGTAGTTCCTTTTTTTCTAAATCAAAAGACACACGAGAATACTGGACAAGGTAAAGAGATTTAAATTGTTCTTCTAAGTGATTTAAAAATACAAAACAACTGCTCATAATAAAATTGGCCACAATAAAGAAACTGGTAATCCGTTCAAAATCGTCATATAAAAATTGTAAAAAGGGAAAGGGCGGGGTATCAAAAAAGACCAAACGTAATAAAAGCAAAAAACCCACAAAGAAAAAAGGGAAAAACAAAACAAGATACACCCCTTTCGCCAGAATACGTAGCGGATGAATCGCATCATAAATTTCTTTTAAATACTTAAAATTAAAAGTAAAATAACATTCAATAGGGGACATGGGTAAAAAAGGCTCCTAAATGTTGTCCAAGGCTTTTTTATCTTCGTCATACGCCTCTTTCAATTGCTTTTTAAGTAAAGTGGTTTGGGCGGAAATCATTTTTTTGGTCACATCCAAATGACTCAACTTTTCTTCAAGGACGGTGTCCGCATTCGCCAAAATACGTTGGTTACTTTGCTGAAAGCCATTTAAAATGGCTCCTGAAATCCCATTCAGCACACCGCCTGCTGCAACGCCTGCTAAACCCACAGGTCCAAACAAGGGACCCAACGTCGTTAATAAACCTCCAATACCTGACAAGGCGGAAGCCGTGGGCATTAGCCAATTTCGGCCCAAGCCCAAGCCTGAAGCCAAGCCCGCCCCCGTCGCGGCCAAACCGCCTGCGGCACCAATGCCTCCAAAACTATTGCTAAAGCTCGCCCCGCCGACGACTTGTCCGCCCGTAATATTCGTATTAAAGTCCAAGGGTCCCCCCCCTGTAATGGAAGCGGCTGCCCCACCGATGTAAGCGTCTTCAGGAAATGAATAGTCGCCAATGCCTCCAAAATCAAAGGCACCACTGCCAATCCCCAAACGACTAAAATCACCCAAAGGCCCTAAGCTATTCGTAAAATTCAGAGGTGCAGCTCCCCCTGAAGCGGGCAAACCTGGATTCATTGACCACGGAGCCAACCCGAAGGATGCCTGTCCACCAGGGACAATCCCCGTCCCCCCACTAAAAGGTGCATAGTAATTCGTACCCGGTATTGAAATGGCTTGGGACCCTAAAATAGGGGAAAAGGCAGGGGAACCAAAGGTACGGGCAATGTTCATTAAAAAGCCACTAAAGGCCCCAAGTCCACTCCCGCCTAAGGCATTTCCTGCAACCGCATGGCTTCGAATAGCCTCCCACGTTTCATAAGTTTCCACATTCAGGGCATCACTGGTTTTACCGTAACGACCCAAAATCGTTTGAATAGAATCATTTTTATATGCCATGGACTTAAATCTCCGTCATCATTGGCTTCACTGACGATATAGACGACTGCATCGGCACGCTTATTTAATCTTCTTTAAATAAGCTTTCCGCCCGCTTGTCGACGATTTTTTTCAGGCTTTCAATTTCGGTATTAATCGCCTTGTAATAGGTATCCAATCGGGTTTGTTGAAGCGTGAGTGATTTTTCAATATTGACAATCGATTGAAGCTTTAAATTAAGCTTTAAAGAATCATCAGAATTGGGATCCAAATTACTGCCCAAGTTAAATAATTCATTGGTTTGATTGGTTAATCTCAAACGCTCATTCGCAATTTGTTGACTGGTCAGTTCGACGTCAATGGCTTGTGCTTTAAGTGATACATAACGCCCGTGCGTGGCTGAAAGTCCCATACATAGTCCCCTTTTTGTGTGATAAAGACCATCGCCACTTCCAATTCAAGGGTATACGGTGACGACGAGAAGTCTTTGCCTCTTTATCGAAGCGCTTCGCCACAAAAGAAAACAGACTCCTCTATATGAAGGACATCCTAAAGAGGCATCTTTGCAGACTTTCTTTTTCATCGTAAGATGTAGACATAAAGATGCATTGACCTTAATTCGTGGCTATGGCTATAACGCATTGAGCATTCAAGCCTTTATTTTTGAGTGATATAGGAAATAACATCAGATGAATCATAGACCCTATTGTCGGGGGGGGGCTTACCCTTCTTTCGGCCATCCTTCTGTTTTGCAACGTTCTTCTTTTAAAAAGCCTCGCCCTTCATTGCCACGTACTTGGATGCTTCGCCTTTCTGAATGCAGCGTTTTTGTTAGCCTCGTCGTCGCCGTCTTCTATTTGGCGTCACTATGGCAAGCGCTTAATCCCTTTGAATCCTTCTTAAGTCGTGTTGAACAGCCCAAAACGGCCATTGAACGTACGACCCTTCCCTTATTAGCGGAACAAAAAGTCAATACCGTCTTTATTGAAGTCCACACGCCTGACTAGATCATAGTCGACATTCAGCTGATCAAGGGTACGTTCTGTGTCAAAACACTCAAAGCAGATTGATCCCCCAAAAAAGGCAGATGCTCTGCTTGAATACGCTCGCCTGTCAGTAAAACGGGTACCCCAGGCGGACAAGCCACCACGGTTTGTCCACTAATACGTCCAATTAAATCAGGGGAGTATGTCACGCGTTCTTGTGGATGAAAAAAGGCGTCTCGTGGAGAAAGCACCACTTCAACAGAAGGAAG